>NZ_CP019315.1 GCF_001969365.1 Tateyamaria omphalii
CGACGCGGTGATGGACCATGTATGGGGTGCGAGTGTGGGCATCGACCTGACCCGCCGTGACCTACAGACCGAAGCCAAGAAAATGGGCCGCCCGTGGGATTGGGCCAAGGCATTCGATTTCTCGGCGCCGATGTCATCGCTGGTGCCGTTCAGCGATGTGCCAAATCTTGAGGGCGGACGCATCTGGCTGGCAGTGAATGGCGTGGTTCGGCAAGACGCAGACATCGCCGATCTGATCTGGCCCGTGCGCGAGCACGTTGCATATCTGTCGCAATCCGTGGCCCTTGCACCCGGCGATTTGATCATGACTGGCACGCCTGCAGGTGTCGGAGCCGTGCAGGTTGGCGATGTGATAACAGGCGGGATCGACGGGATCGGAGAAATCGAGGTAACGGTCGGCCCGCGCCTCTAGACGGCTTGCGTTGCCGCGACAGCACGTTGCCATCGGGCGTATCCGGTCTCGCGGTCTTCTTCGGACATTTGCGGATCGAACCGGGCCTCACGCGCCCAAGTCGCGGCAAAGCCGTCCATATCAGGATAAATACCCGCGCGCATCCCGGCCAGCCACGCCGCACCAAGCGCGGTCGTCTCCAGCCCTGCAGGACGATCCACAGGGCCGCCCAGCACGTCCGACAGGAATTGCATGGCCCAGTCGTTTGCGCTCAGACCACCATCGACGCGCAGCACGGCGTCACCACCATCCGGCCAGTCTGCGCGCATCGCTTCCCACAGATCGCGGGTCTGGAAGCCGACGCTTTCCAATGCCGCACGCGCCATATCGGCAGGTCCCGTGTCGCGGGTCAGGCCAAAAGTCGCCCCGCGGCATTCCGGGTTCCAATAGGGTGCGCCAAGACCCGTGAACGCAGGCACGAGTGTCACATTGCCGCTGCCCTCATCGGCAAGCGCCTGCGTCTCGGCCGCGTTCGCAATGATCCCCAACCCATCCCGCAGCCATTGCACGACCGCACCGGCGATAAAAATCGACCCTTCGAGCGCGTATGTCGGCTTGCCATTGAGCTGGTAGGCAACCGTGGTCAACAGCCGGTTGTTCGACGCCACCGGCGCATCGCCCGTGTTGAGCAGTGCAAAGCAGCCCGTGCCATAAGTAGACTTCAGCATGCCCGGCTCAAAACACGCCTGCCCGATGGTCGCGGCCTGCTGGTCACCAGCAACGCCGTAAATCGGCGTCTCGCCGCCCAGCAGGTCGGTCACGCCAAAGTCGGACGCACAGTCACGCACCTCGGGCAGCATCTCTATCGGGATATCGAGCATCGCGCACATCTCGGGGCTCCAAGCGCCCTTGTGGATGTCATACAGCATCGTGCGCGCGGCATTCGTCGCATCAGTGACATGCGCCGTGCGTCCGGTCATGTGCCAGATCAGAAAGCTGTCCACCGTGCCGAACAGCAGCTTGCCCGCCTTGGCGCGGTCACGGGATCCCTCGTGCTGGTCGAGGATCCATTTCACCTTCGTCGCCGAGAAATAGGGATCGAGCAGCAACCCTGTGATCGCCGTGACCTGATCGCCATGCCCGTCGGCCCGCAACCTCTCGCACATCTGCGCCGTTCGCCGGTCTTGCCAGACGATGGCGTTGTGCAGCGGGGCGCCGGTTTCGGCATCCCAGATCACAGTTGTCTCGCGCTGGTTGGTGATGCCGATGGCGGCGATGTCATCCACGCCCAAGCCCGTTTGATCCATAGCCGCCTTGCAGGTCGATTGCACCGTGGCCCACAGGTCCGCCGGTTCATGTTCCACCCAACCGCTGTTCGGAAAATGCTGCGTGAATTCTTCCTGCGCGGACGCCACGGGCTGCATGTTCCCATCAAATACGATCGCACGGGACGACGTGGTGCCCTGGTCGATAGCGAGAATATGGGTCATGCGGTCTGTTCCTTCATCCAAGTGTCCACGGCGACGCGCTGATCGGGATCGAGGCGCAGACCCAGCTTGGTCCGCCGCCACAGCGCGTCATCGCCCGCCACCGCGTATTCGCGGGCCATCATCCATTTGAGTTCCGCACCGGTCAACGTGGCGCCAAAGTCCGGGCCTATGTCGTCGGCGCTCTTGGCCTCGCCCAGCACATCCCAGGCTTCGGTGCCGTATGCCCGGATCAAACGACCCGCCCATTTTTCGTCGAGGAACGGGTAATCCGCCTCCAACTTGGATGTGAGCGACCCAACCTCGGCCACTTTGAAATCACCACCGGGCAGCGCCACGCCCGCGGTCCACGCCTCGCCCAGACCCATCTTGGCCAGCGCCTGTTCGGCCAGCTTGCGATAGGTCGTGATCTTGCCGCCAAACACGCTCAGTACCGGTGGACCGTTGTCATCCAGCGCCAGCACATAGTCGCGCGTGGCCGCCGTGGCCGATGACGCGCCATCATCATAAAGAGGGCGGACTCCGGAATACGTCCAAACAACATCATCTGCCGTCACGGGCTGTTCAAAATACTCCGACGCAAAGGTGCACAGATAGTCCCGCTCCTCATCCGTGATCGCGGGCTTTGTATCCGCATCCGTATGTTCCGCATCCGTGGTGCCGATCAGAGTAAAATCCTGCTCATATGGAATAGCAAAGATGATCCGCCCGTCGGTGCCCTGAAAGAAGTAGCACTTTTCGTGATCATAGAGCCGCTTTGTCACGATGTGAGAGCCGCGGACCAACCGGATGTTGTGCTGCGAATTCTGACGCATGACGCCGGTCAGGATATCGGCCACCCAAGGGCCACCGGCATTCACCAGGGCCTTTGCCCGATACGTCCCCTTCTCTGTCTCTATCCGCCATGTGTCGCCATCCCGCGTCGCTTCCTTGACCGCGCAACGGGTCAGGATCTTCGCACCGCGCGCTTCGGCATCGCGGGCGTTCAGCATGACCAGCCGCGAATCCTCCACCCAGGCATCACTATATTCATAGGCCATCTTGAACCGGTCCTTGAGCGGCTTGCCCTCGGCTGCCTTGGTCAGATCCAGCGTCTTCGTGCCCGGCAAGATCTCGCGCCCACCCAGATTGTCGTACAAAAACAGTCCCAAACGGACGAGCCACGCAGGCCGCCGCCCCTTCTCGATCCAGGGCATGGTCATGCGCAACAGACGAGAGGTCGGCGTATCGCTGTCAAAGCGCATATCGGGGGCGTAGGGCAGGACAAAGCGCATGGGCCAGCTGATATGCGGCATCGCCTTAAGCAGCACTTCGCGCTCTTTGAGTGCCGACTTTACCAACCCGAACTCAAAGAACTCCAGATAGCGCAGCCCGCCGTGAAACAGCTTGGTGGATGCACTCGACGTGGCACCGCCCAGATCCCCCGCTTCGGCCAGCGCGACGCTCAGGCCGCGACCAGAGGCATCACGGGCGATCCCCGCGCCGTTGATGCCGCCACCAATCACAAACAGATCAAAGACTTTTTCGTCGGCCAAGACAGCGTCCTCCGCATTCAATACGTGGACGTCTTAAAAGCATAGTAGACCGTTATCAATCGTTAGCGTTAACGTTGCGGCGTGATGTCCTTGAGGCCCAGCAGCGCCGCGGCGCCGATCATCAGCCCTCCACAGATGCGGTTGATGGTGGCCAGCGACGCATTCAACCGCGCGGCCACCCGGTCTCCGGCCCAGCCCCAAAGCAGTAGGGTTGCACCGTCCACCACCAGATAGGTCGCCCCAAGGATCAGCAATTGCGGCAGGATCGGCGCATCGACCGCAATGAATTGCGGAAACAGCGCGGCAAAGAATACAACAGCAAAGGGGTTGGTCATAGAGGTGACAAAACCCAGACGAAACAGGCGGGCGGGCCGACCCGTCGCTGTCTGTCCGCGCCCCGAACCGCCCTTGGACATCATCATCCGCAGCCCGATCCAGACCAGATAGGCCACGCCCAGCCACTTGATGACGCTGAACGCGGTCGCGGATGTGGCAATCACCGCCGCCAAACCAAAGGCCGCCGCCGTCATCTGCAAAACATTGGCGCTTAGATCACCGGCAATCACCCACAGGCTGCGGCGCAGCCCGTGTTTCATAGAATTGGCAATGATCAGAAGCTGGCTGGTGTCGGGCGGCGTTGCGAAAAACACCGCGACTGCGGCAAGGTAGACAAGATAAACCTCGGTCGTCACACCCGCGCGGCCTGCGCCAGATCAGCGCCAAAGATGGTGCCGGAATGCTCGGCCAGGTAGATGCGCAGCCAGGGCGTGAACCGCTTGGGATGCCGCTGCACCATCGCCATGAGGTCGTGATAATCGACCCACTCATGGGCCATCACCTCATCCGGGTTGGGCGTGATGGACAGGGTCCCGCGCACATGGCCCAGGTAAACCTCGACCACCTCGTGCTCGATCAGATCGTTGCCCACATCGGCGCGATATTCCAGATGATGCCGGTGTTCGAGCGGGACACCCGTGATCCCCAGTTCCTCGTTCAAGCGACGGGCGGCACAGACCGACGGTGCCTCGTCCCATTCGGGGTGAGTGCAGCACGTGTTCGCCCACAGTCCGGGCGTATGGTACTTGCCCATCGCCCGCTGCTGCATCAGAACCTCCGTGCCCCGGATCAGAAAGACTGACACGGCCTTGTGCTTCAGCCCGCGCTGATGCGCTTCCAGCTTTTCCACCGGGGTCAACTCACCGTCGACCCAAGCGGGGATCATGATACTCATACGTGGTTCGCCTTCACCAATCCGGTCAGGTGGGCCAGGTTTTTCACCCCGATTTTCAGGTGCGCCATCGGCCGCGCTTTGACCAGCTTCTTGTTCATATACGCCTCGAAGGTCAGACGCTGCACATCAATGTCGTGACAAAGTGACACAAAGCGTTCGCGCCGGTCGTCGCTGCGGTAATAGGCGTTCTGCATCGAGGCCAAGACCCGGAACACCGTCTTGTGCTCGCGCATGAACAGCTTGCGGGCGAGTTTCAGGTCCTTGACCCGGCCCGAGGCCAGCGTCGCGGCACAGGCCGTGGCAGCCACGCGGCCCCCGACCATGGCGTAGTAAATGCCCTCTCCCGAAGACGGCGCAACCACACCAGCCGCATCCCCGGCCAGCACCACATCCTTGCCGTTGTCCCACCGATCCATCGGTTTGAGCGGAATGGGCGCGCCTTCCTTGCGCAGCGTCTCGCACTGATCCAGACCAGAAGCCACGCGCAACGCCGCGGTCGCCTCTTTCAAATTCACAGACGACTGTTCGGACCCCATGCCAACGCTGGTCGTGCCCCCATGCGGAAACACCCAGCCGTAGAAGTCGGGCGAGATTGCACCGTCATAGATCACGTCACAGCGCATAGGGTCGTAAGTATCAGTGGCCTCCGGTGCCTTGATGATCTCGTGATAGGCAAAAACCAGCGGCACCTTATCCGCACCTTCAACCTCCGCCTGACCCACGCGGGACTTGGCGCCATCGGCGCCGATCACCAGCTTGCAGGGCAGTTCGCGTTCCTCTTGCGTGGCCTTGTCGCGGTAGATCACCACCGGGTTGCCTTCAGGCCGGTCGATGCGCACAAACGTGCCCGTGAAATACTCGGCCCCAGCCGCGACCGCGCGTTCGCGCAGGAACGGGTCGAAATCCTTGCGATCGACCATGCCGACATAGCCGTTCTCAATGGGAATATCGACGCGCCGCCCGGTGGGCGAAATCATGCGAGCCGTGGTGACCTTGGTCAGCAACTGCTCTTCCCCGATGTGGAAATCCTGCATCAGACGCGGCGGGATCGCTCCGCCACAGGGTTTGATCCGCCCCTCACGATCCAAGAGCGCAATGGAATGGCCCGAGCGCACCAGGTCTTCGGCTGCGGTGGCGCCGGACGGCCCCCCGCCCACAACAACGACGTCATACATCATCAGATCATTCTCCCGGAACCAGGGTTGCATCAGAAGTCTCAGCCGCCCGCATCACGCGGGAAGCGACCAGGGCCGCGCACAGGAACAGCGCCGCCTCCAAAGTGAAAACAGTGCCGTAAGCGGCGGCATCGGGCAGAACCAGACGCGTCAGGTCCAGCATGCCGGTGGCGACCAGTCCCGCCAGACCCGCAGCAATCGCCTGCGCCGCGCCGAACACGCCCATCCGGGTGCCGGTGTTGCGTGCATGTGCAGCGGCCAGTTGCATCATCGACCCGACTGCCCCCACGACAAACAGGCCGTTGCCAAGGCCCAAAGCCACGGTCGAAGGCACCAACGGCAGGCCCGCGCCAAGCCCCAGCAGCCCAACCGCCGACAGCACGCAGCCCGTCACGGCCCAAAAGCGCAAAGAGCCGATGCGCAGATGAGACAGCACCCCAGCGCCAATCATCCCCATCAGAGCCGCGCCATCCTTACCGCCGGACAGCTTCGTACTGTCCTCGGGGCTCAGCCCATGGACGTGCCCGGCAAAAGGCTCAAAGATCAATTCGGACAGATAAAAGGCAAGGATCGACAGAAACACAAAACCGGTGAAGCGCCGGGCCATCGGGTCCGCCCATGTGCGTTTCAGAGCAGCCACCAGCGGTGTATCATCCACTTCCGCTTCGAACTCCGCGTGGCTTTCGACACCAACAGTCGCGATCACAGACAGGAGGAACGCGATGCAGCACACCGCCGCAACGACCCAAACGAGCCTCTCCGGGCTGTAAGGTTCAAGCGCAATGCCCGTCCCGACGGACGCAAAGATCGCACCCGCGATCAACAAGAGCCACGCCAACGTGGCCCCCGCTCCTTTGCGCGGTCCGGTGACGCACGCCAGCAGCGCCAGAAACGATGTGCCCGCGGCGCCAATGCCCAAGCCAATGGCGATGTATGAGAAAACCCAGACCGTCAGGGCCAGGGATACAGATGTCTCCGCCAGCAGAATCCCCCAGGCCGCGCCCAACACACCCAGACCAACAACCGCCATCCCGCCCAGAATGAACGGCGTCCGCCCACCCTTCACATCCGACCGATGCCCCCAAACGGGTCGGGTCAGCTGCACGCCGTAATGCAAGGCCACCAACAAACCCGGCAACAGCGCGGGCAGGGCGAGCTCTACCGTCATCAACCGGTTGAACAGGTTCACAGGCAGCGCGGCCAAACCACCGATGGCGGCATTTACTAGGCACAACCGGACCAACATGCCCCACCCCGCCGTCATGCCAACCCCCGCAGCGCAAAGGCGGCAATCATCATGCCGGAGACATACAGCAGCACGCCGGTGCCATTATACCAGGGTGCCTTGGCCTTGGGATCACGGAACATGATCGTCATAGCCCAGAATTGCAGGACCAGAACCAAGGCAACACCCGCCGCATGTGCGGGCCGGTCCCACAGCGCAAGCAGCGCAATCACAAGAGCCTGCGGCACCGCCATCACGATACAGGCCACTTGCGCCGCACGGCGCGGGCCAAGCGTGACGGGCAGCGAGTTCACACCCATCTGCCGGTCCCCTTCCAACGCCTTGAAATCATTCAGGGTCATGATGCCATGCGCGCCCAAACCGTACAGCAGCGCCACCAACAGCACCTCCCACCGCGGCGCACCCGCAGCCAGCACGGCAGCACCGGTGATCCACGGCAGTGTCTCGTAGCTCAACCCAACCAGCCCCGGCCCCCACCAGCCCGACCGCTTCAGGCGGACAGGCTCGGCGGAATAGGCCCACGCAGCCAGAACGCCCGCAATCGTCGCGGCAAAGCCCCAAGGCCCCAACTGCCAGCCCACGAACAGCGACAGCGCCGACATGGCCAGCGCAATCCACAACCCCCACCGACCCGGAATACGGCCCGACGGGATTGGACGATCAGGTTCGTTGATGGCGTCCACATGCCGGTCGCACCAATCATTGGCGGCCTGGCTCATGCCGCAGACGATAGGACCGGCCAGCAGCACGCCCAAAAGCACCAGGTGCCACTGCCCCACAGGCGACGCCCCGGACGAGATCACGCCACAGACATAGGCCCACATCGGCGGGAACCACGTGATCGGCTTGATCAGGCGCAGGGCAGCTGCAGGCTCGGGAAATCGGCGCGCAGGTAAAGAGGGGCTGACATCCATGTGTCAACTATGGCTGACACTTTGAGTCGGCGCAAGAGAGGTGCGACAACGCTACCCGTTCTTGCTGAGCAGCCCGTACTTGCGCAGCTTGACGTAAAGCGACTGGCGCGACAGGCCCAGCATCTCGGCCGCGGCGACACGATTGTTGCGAGTCAGATTGACAGCCGTTTCAATGCACATCTTCTCAACCACATCGGTGGTCTCGGCCACAATCTCCTTGAGCGATGCCGACCCAACCAGATCCATCACGTTGCGCCCGGGTTCCGGCATGCTGGCGCCGCCTGTTTCGGCTTTGCGCACACCTTCCATGCGGCTGACATCGCGAATGATCAGGGCGACGGCGGGGTTGTCCGCATCCTCAAGTGAGGTGGCAGAGACCTCAACCGGCACACGGGCACCCAGATCGTTGACCATACGCGTGGCATAGACACGCATCTGCCCGCTGCGGGCCGCGTTCTCAAGCAGGACGCCCAGATCAATCTGACCGCGGGCCAGATATTCGGCCAGCGACTGCCCCACAACGTCGGACAAATGCGTGGCGCCCACGAGATCCAGGAAGGCATCATTGACGGACAAGGTCGTTCCGCGCGGATCCATAAAGACAATGGCATCGGTGGTTGCCCGGAACAGGGCCGCCGGATGGCCGCTCGCCCCGTCAACGACGGGCTTGTCATGTGAGCCGACCAGCCTGCACATCAACACACGCTGGCCCGATGCACGGAACAGAACGGGGTAAAGCCCAACCTCCTGCCGGGTGCGGGAGGTGACAACCGTCACCGGCGTGGCGTCATCCGACAGCGTCGCATTCATCAGGCTCTCGGTCAGCTCCGCCACCGACCGATCCGAAAACAGGCTGGCAAACGACACACCGGTCAGCGCGTCAGGTTTCAGGCCCAGCACAGCCGCAGCCTGCTTGTTCGCATCCTCGATCCGACCGCTTTGGACCGACACGAACACGACGGCATCGTCGACATTCGACATGACCACGCGGTAGCGCGCATCGAATTCTCGGCGCGCCTCATACCCCTGCTCAAGCGCGATCTGCGCCTGGACCAGCTGTTGCTGCGTCTCGGCAATGGGGCGCAGGTCACGGCCCAGAAGCAGAACGGCATTCTCCTGTCCGAACCGGTGAAAGGTATAGCGGACAGGATACTGCCAGACGGCATTGTCGGAATGGTTCAGTTCTAGCGGCTTTTTGGGCAATTGCCCCGCCATGTAGGCATCATGGGCCAACTGGAACTTTTCGACGCTCTCATCGGTCAGGAAATCGACAACAGGGCGCCCTTCCCAATGCTTGAGATTGCCAAAACTGTCATCTTGCGTGTTCAGCAATACAGACAGGATCATGCCCTCCGCCGACACCACAAGCGCAATGTCAGAGGCGGCTGCGATAATGCTGCTTAGGAATTCAGGCTCAATGAGCGGAACAGACCCGCTTGTCCAAAAGCTGGTGCCACCCGTCGTCATCTAGAGCCCAACGCCTTCTGGCGCTTCGTCGCAAAGCCGACAACATCCTTGGCCGTGTTCGTCACCAGATCGACGCCTGTTCGTTTTCTTGTACCGTCAGTAATGCCGGAAAATGCGCCCCCCAAGGCAAGCACAGGCGCCGGATCACCATTTTGTCTGATCTTTTTAACTGTTCCGCGTATGGTTTCAAGGGCCGCTGCCCGGGCACAGGAAAACAGGACCATGTCCGGGCGATCGTGTTCGACGCGGTCCACGACCTGATGCTGCGACTCGTTGATACTGACGCTCACATCGCAGCCCAATCGACGCAACTGTGCAGCAACCACGCTGGCGCCAAGAAAATGCTGTTCGTATTCGGGCACAATGACCAACGCATGCAGGATATTGGTCATGTCCGCATGATTACCGGGCAGTGACTGCGCTGCTTCACCCAATAGGGCTTGCAAGCGCAGCGCACCAATCGTGACGGCGGCGAAATCCATATCCGACGTCATCCAAAGTGCACCCAAATGCTCGGCTGCTTTCGGGATATAGATGTCGATCAGCGCGTCGTGGGTCAGCCGATATGCTCCCATCTCGTCCAGCACCAGCCGCGCATCGAAATCCACCCGCTTGATCACCGCGCGCACAAGATAGTCCAACGCCACCTGCCGCGCCCCGGACGCGTTTACGACCTGGCGATCATTCAAAATTGAAATCACCTCACTGGCCAACGCCGCATGGTCGCAGGCGCGCCCATGCGGGTGGCGGGTCGTGCCAAATGGGTCGTCCTGCGTCATGGATTACCTCGATCCGTGCAAACGCATTGAACGGTTCTGGCGCGTCAGAGCCGTGGGATGTCAAAGTGTCGGCCTGAACATAGAAGATGTCAACCTGATTTGACAGTTTTAAGTTGCAAACGCAGGCCGTCTGGCGCTCAAACAGCGAAATCTCCCAAAAACCAGTGTGTTCAATCCAAACGGTACCGACTTGATTCAAATCAATACCTCTCTGGCTGACAGACATAGTGTAAGTTCTAATTGACACTTTTTATCTGCAACCGATACGCTGGTCACGGACAGCAAAAGGGAGAGGCTCAGGCACATGTCCACCCGGACAGCACCAAAAACAGCACCGCTGGGGCTTTACACGCCCGCAGAGCGCGCGCGACGCGATGCCACGATCTGGACCCCGGTCCAGGGCGTGTTGGCGCCGTTGCAATTCGTGGTGTTCCTCGTGTCTCTCGCGCTGGTCGTCCGCTACCTGACTACAGGCGACGGTTACACCGCTGCCACATGGTCCATCGTCATCAAGACCGGTGTGCTTTACATCATCATGGTCACGGGCGCGATCTGGGAAAAAGTCGTTTTTGGACAATACCTTCTGGCCCCCGCCTTCTTCTGGGAAGACGTGTTTTCCTTCCTCGTGATCGCGCTGCACACCGCCTATCTCTGGGCCCTGTTCACCGCCGCTCTGGACCCCGTTCCGCTCATGTGGCTGGCGCTGGCTGCCTACGGCACCTACGTGATCAACGCCGCGCAATTCGTGCTCAAACTGCGCGCCGCCCGATTGCAGGCCGCCACACCGCAGGAGGCCCCGGCGTGACCGAACTGCCCCGCCTTCCCACCTCCGGTGGCTGCCGCGAGACACCGATTCTCAAACAGCGCGGCCAGCGCGAGGTGTTCTGCGGCCTGACGGGAATCATCTGGCTGCACCGCAAGATGCAGGACGCGTTCTTCCTCGTGATCGGGTCGCGGACCTGCGCGCACCTGCTGCAATCTGCCGCCGGCGTGATGATCTTTGCCGAACCGCGCTTCGGCACAGCGATTCTCGAAGAGACGGACCTCGCCGGTCTGGCAGATGCCCAGGACGAGCTGGACAAGGTGGTGGATGAACTGCTCACCCGCCGCCCCGACATCAAACAACTGTTCCTCGTCGGCTCCTGCCCGTCCGAGGTGATCAAGCTGGACCTCGCCAAAGCCGCCGAGCGGATGACGCAGCGCCACGCACCGTCCGTCCGTGTGCTGAACTTCTCCGGCTCCGGTATCGAAACAACCTTCACTCAGGGCGAAGACGCCTGCCTCGCCTCCATGGTGCCGGTCCTGCCCGAAACGGACGACCGGCAACTCCTGCTGGTCGGCGCGCTGCCCGACGTGGTCGAGGAACAGGCCATCGGCCTTCTCGAAGCCATGGGCATCGGCCCGATCAAGGTGCTGCCCGCCCCCCGCGCGGATGCTGATCTGGGCGTCGGCAAAAACACCGTCTACGCCCTGACGCAACCGTTCCTCGGCGACACCCACGACGCGCTCACCCGCCGCGGCGCGCGTCACCTGCCCGCCCCGTTCCCGTTCGGGGAGGAGGGCACAACGCAATGGCTCGCCGCCATTGCGTCCGAATTCGGCGTCGCCCCCGACCTTTTCGAACAGGTCACTGCCGCCCCCCGCGCCCGCGCCCGCAAGGCCATCGCGCAAGCGGCCGAAGCGCTGAACGGCAAGAGCATCTTCTTCTTCCCCGACAGCCAGCTTGAAATCCCGCTGGCCCGCTTTCTCACCCGCGAATGCGGCATGGAGGCCATCGAAGTCGGCGCGCCCTTCATCCACAAGGGCCTCGTCGGCCCCGACCTGGACCTCCTTGCCACAGGCCCCACGATCTCCGAAGGGCAGGACGTAGACCTGCAACTCGACCGCGCCAAGGCGGCCAAACCCGACCTCACCGTCTGCGGCCTTGGCCTTGCCAACCCGCTGGAGGCCGAAGGGCTGGCCACCAAATGGGCCATCGAACTCGTGTTCACCCCGGTCCACTTCTACGAACAGGCGGGCGACCTTGCAGGGCTCTTCTCCCGCCCCATCCGCCGCGCCGCCCTTCTGAAGCTGGAGGCCGCGGAATGACACGTCGCCCAGAATTTCAGGGGTGTGCGCCCGCCATCGGCTCAGCCGATGGCTTTCGCGCACCGTTCACCTCGCAAAGCGAGGTGACTTCATGAAGCTCACCGTCTGGACATATGAGGGCCCGCCCCATGTCGGCGCCATGCGCGTCGCCACGGGTATGACGGATTTGCACTACGTGCTGCATGCGCCCCAAGGCGATACATACGCTGATCTGCTGTTCACCATGATCGAGCGGCGCGACCACCGCCCGCCGGTCACCTACACCACCTTCCAGGCCCGCGATCTGGGAGCCGACACCGCCAACCTGTTCAAAACAGCGGCCCAAGACGCCTATGACCGGTTCAAACCGCAAGCGATCATCGTGGGGGCCTCCTGCACAGCCGAACTGATCCAGGACGATCCCGGCGGCATGGCCGAAACCATGGGCCTGCCGGTGCCGACGATCCCGCTCGAACTGCCCAGCTACCAGCGCAAGGAAAACTTCGGCGCGGACGAGACGTTCTTCCAGATCGTCAAGACCCTCGCCAAACCCATGGCGCGGACAAAGCAGATCACCGCCAACCTGATCGGCCCAACGGCCCTGGGCTTTCGTCACCGCGACGACATCCAGGAAGTGACCGCACTGCTCTCCGACATGGGGATCAGCATCAATGTCGTGGCCCCCATGACCTCGTCACCGGCGGATATCGCGCGCATGGGTGCCGCGCATTTCAACGTGCTGATGTATCCCGAAACCGCCGAAAGTGCGGCCCGCTGGATGGAACGCGAACTGGACCAGCCCTACACCAAGACCGTGCCCATCGGCGTTGGCGCCACCCGCGACTTCATCGCCGAGGTTGCCGCGATCAGCGGCAACGAGGCGTATCTGGACACCTCCCGCCTCCGCCTGCCTTGGTACTCCAAATCCGTGGACAGCACGTACCTCACGGGCAAGCGCGTCTTCCTCTTCGGCGACGGCACCCACGTGCTGGCCGCCGCCCGCATCGCCAGCGATGAGATGGGGTTCGAAGTGGTCGGCATGGGCTGCTACAACCGCGAAATGGCGCGGCCCGTCCGGGCCAAGGCCAAGGAAATGGGCCTCACCGCCACGATCACCGACGATTATCTCGAAGTCGAACGGGTGATCGAAGCGCTTCAGCCCGAGATGATCCTCGGTACACAGATGGAACGCCACATCGGAAAGCGTTTGGGCATCCCCTGCGCCGTCATCTCGGCGCCCGTCCACGTGCAGGATTTCCCGGCCCGCTATTCCCCCCAGATGGGGATCGAGGGCGCGAACGTCATTTTCGACACCTGGGTCCACCCGCTCGTCATGGGGCTGGAAGAGCACCTTCTGCACATGTTCCGCGAAGATTTCGAATTCCACGATGCCGCCGGTCCGTCGCACCATGGCGGCCATAAGCCTGCGACGAGCGTGGACGGGGGGCCAGCCCCCCAGCCTGCGGCTTCCCCCGGCGGTTTATCTGGCGAAATGAAGAACGGATCGGTGATCTGGCTGGCAGATGCCGAGAAAGAACTGAAAAAGATCCCGTTCTTTGTCAGGGGCAAGGCCCGCCGCAACACCGAGGTCTTCGCTGCCGAGCGTGGCGTGGCAGAGATCTCTGTCGACACTCTTTACGAAGCCAAGGCCCATTATGCGCGATGATATGCACATAAATGGGCGCCTGCCCGGCTACCGCGTGGTCATTATCACGCTGGACAGCCACGCCGCGGGCCCGGCGCGCCGGGCTATGGATAGCTTGTCCAAGGATTATCCCGGCCTCGATCTGCAGATCCACGCCGCTGCCGAATGGGGCGAGACGCCCGGCAGTTTCGAAGCGGCTGAAGACGCCGTGATGAACGCCGATATCATCATCGCCAATCTTCTGTTCCTGGAAGAGCACGTCGCGCGCATCCTGCCCGCCCTGCGTGCCCGCCGCGACGATTGCGACGCCATGATCGGCGTGATTGCCGATGCCGAGGTCGTCAAGCTGACCCGCATGGGCACGCTCGATATGCAGGCCCCGCCGTCGACCATGGGCAAGCTGATGAAGCGGTTGCGCGGCTCCTCCAAACCCTCGACGGAGGACGGTGCCAAGAAGATGGCGATGCTGCGTCGCCTGCCCAAGATCCTGAAATTCATCCCCGGCAAGGCGCAGGACCTGCGCGCGTGGTTCATGGTCATGCAGTACTGGCTCGGCGGCTCGGACGACAATGTCCGCGCCATGATCCAGTTCTTGCTGAACCGCTATGCGACCTCCGCCGACTGGGCCGAACGGCCCGACGCGGCGCTGCCGATCGACTACCCCGACACCGGGCTTTACCACCCCGACCTCGCGGGCCGAATCACCACCGATCCCGCCGATATCCCGGGTCCGAAGGGCGCCGAGATGACGGTCGGCATCGTCATGCTGCGCTCTTATGTGCTGGCGGGTGACACGGATCACTACGATGGCGTCATCCGCGCCTTCGAAGCGCGTGGCATGCGCGTCCTGCCCGCTTTTGCTGGAGGGCTCGATGCCCGCCCCGCTATCGACGCCTACTTTAAGGGGCAGGTAGATGCGCTCGTGTCCCTGACCGGGTTCAGCCTGGTGGGCGGCCCCGCCTATAACGACAACAAGGCGGCCATCGAAGTGCTGGCCGACCTCGACGTGCCCTACCTTGCCGCCCATGCGCTGGAATTCCAGACACTGGGCCAATGGGCGGGCAGCAGCGGCGGCCTCGGCCCCATCGAAACAACAATGCTCGTCGCCCTGCCCGAGTTGGACGGCGCCACCTGCCCCACCGTCTTTGGCGGGCGGCTCGGACCCGAAGGCTGCGACGGCTGCGACCACACCTGCCAAGCGGGCGAACCGAAAGCGATGGTGCCCTGTGCCGAACGCATCGACAGCCTCGCCGAAAAGGCCCTACGCCTGGGCCGTCTGCGCCGGAAAGAGAATGCCGAGAAGAAGGTCGCCATCGTCCTCTTTGGCTTTCCACCCAATGCAGGTGCAGTTGGCACCGCCGCCTATCTCTCTGTTTTCGAAAGCCTTTTCAACACGTTGAAAGCGATGCACGCGCGCGGTTATCAGGTCGAACTGCCCGAAAGCGTCGACGCCCTGCGCGCGCAAGTCCTGCACGGCAACGCCGCACAATATGGGCAAGAGGCCAACGTCGCGGCCCACGTGGATGCCGACACCATCGTCCGCACCACACCACCGCTCGCGGCCATCGAAGCCGTCTGGGGCCCTGCCCCCGGTCGCATCCAATCCGACGGGCGCGGTGTGTTCGTGCTGGGCAAGGAAATGGGCAACGTCTTTGTCGGCGTCCAGCCTGCCTTCGGCTACGAAGGCGACCCCATGCGCCTGCTCTTTGAAAGAGGCTTCGCGCCAACCCACGCCTTCACCACCTTTTACATATGGCTGCGCAACACCTATCAGGCCGACGCGGTGATCCATTTCGGCATGCACGGCGCGCTGGAATTCATGCCGGGCAAGCAGGCGGGCCTCGGCGCGCGCGACTGGCCCGACCGGCTGATCGGTGAGATGCCCAACATCTACCTCTACGCCGCCAACAACCCGTCCGAGGCGTCACTGGCTAAGCGCCGCTCGAACGCAGTGACGATCACGCACCTGACCCCACCCTTGGCGCAATCCGGTCTCTACAAGGGGCTGGCGGAGCTGAAGGATTCGCTCACCCGCTGGCGCGAGATGGACACGCGCGACAGCGCACGGGCCGAACTGGAAGAGCTGATCGCAGAACAGGCCGAAACGGTGGACATGGGTGGCACGCCGCCCGAGGCACTCTGGCTCAAGCTGCTGGAGACCGAGGACGCCCTGATCCCCGACGGCCTGCACGTGGTCGGCCAACCGCTCAGCGATGCGGCGCGCGAGGAATACCTGAACCTCATGCCGCACACGGATGATGATGCGCGAGCCCGTGTGGACGCGCTCCTGCGCAACGAAACCGAACTGGCCGCCCTGATGACGGCGCTCGATGCGCGCTATATCAAGCCTGTCCCCGGCGGCGACCTGATCCGCTCCGCCGACATCCTGCCGACGGGCCGCAACATTCACGCCTTCGACCCGTTCCGCATGCCCACGGCCTTTGCGTGCCGCGACGGGATGAAACAGGCGCAACTGCTGCTCGACACGCACCCCACCCTGCCGCGCTCGATCGCGCTGGTGCTCTGGGGGTCCGACAATATCAAATCCGATGGCGGCCCCATTGCACAGGCGCTGGCCCTTATGGGCTGCACCCCGCGGTTCGACAGCTTCGGTCGCCTTGCCGGCGCCGACCTGATCCCGCTGGAGGACCTCGGCCGCCCCCGCATCGACGTGATCATGACCCTCTCGGGCATCTTCCGCGACCTCCTGCCCCTGCAAACCCGCATGTTGGCAGAGGCGGCGCTGAAATGCGCCGAAGCGGACGAGCCGCTGGACCAGAACTACATCCGCGCCCACGCGCTCGCCTATAGCGAGGCGCAAGGCGTCGACCTCGCCACCGCAGCCCTGCGCGTGTTCTCGAATGCCGAAGGGGCCTATGGCTCCAACGTGAACCAGCTCGTGGACAGCTCCGCCTTCGGGGACGAGGACGAGTTGGCCGACGCCTACGAGACCCGCAAGAGCTTTGCCTACGGCGTCGATGGCAAATCGGCGGCCAACCCTGCGCTCCTGCAAAAGGCGCTGGCCGATGTGGAAGTGGCCTACCAGAACCTCGAATCGGTGGAACTGGGCGTCACCACGGTGGACCACTATTTCGACACGCTGGGCGGCATCGCCCGTGCCGTGAAACGCGCCCGCGGGTCCGACGCGGCGGTCTATATCGGCGACCAGACCCGCGGCAACGCCAAGGTGCGCACGCTCAAGGATCAGGTGGCGCTCGAAACCCGCAGCCGCGCGCTGAACCCGAAATTCTTCGAAGGGCTCTTGAAGCACGGCGCCGAAGGGGTCCGCCAGATCGAAGCGACCGTGACCAACACACTCGGCTGGTCGGCCACGACCGGCCAGGTGGACGACTGGGTGTACCAGCGCATCTCGGAAACCTTTGTGCTGGACGAAGAGATGCGCAAACGCATCGCTGATCTGAACCCGACCGCATCCTCCCGCATGGCCAACCGCCTGCTGGAAGCGTCCGACCGCGACTACTGGGCGCCGGATGCCGAAACGCTGGCCGCGTTGCAAGACGCCGCCGATGCGCTCGAAGACAAGCTCGAAGGGATCGCAGCCGAATGATCCGCTTTGTTCATATCCACCGTCGGAGCCTCCGGCGGGCATATTTCTGGAACAATGAAGAGGCAGGTGCCTTTTCGGAAAGGAGGGGCAGATGAGCCCACTCGACAGAAACCCACCCGTTCTGCGTGGTCAGGATGGCGAAGGGTCGGTGCAGGTGCACCAGGACGAAGATGCCAAGATCGAGGGGGCCAAGGTCTTTTCCGTCTACGGCAAGGGCGGGATCGGCAAGTCGACGACCTCGTCGAACCTGTCGGCGGCCTTTTCCAACCTGGGCAAACGCGTGCTGCAGATCGGGTGCGATCCGAAGCATGACAGCACCTTTACGCTGACCGGCCACCTGCAACCCACCGTCATCGACATCCTGAAAGAGGTCGATTTTCACCCCGAAGAGCTGCGCCCCGAAGATTTCGTGTCCACCGGCTACAACGGAGTGATGTGTGTCGAGGCGGGCGGCCCGCCCGCGGGCACAGGCTGCGGCGGCTATGTGGTCGGCCAGACCGTCAAGCTGCTCAAGCAGCACCACCTGCTGGAAGAAACCGACGTGGTGATCTTTGACGTGCTGGGCGACGTGGTCTGCGGCGGCTTTGCCGCCCCGCTGCAACATGCTGACCGCGCGCTGATCGTCACGGCCAATGATTTCGACAGCATATACGCCATGAACCGCATCATCGCCGCGGTGCAGGCCAAGTCGAAGAACTACAAGGTGCGGCTTGCGGGCTGCGTCGCCAACCGCTCGCGCGAGACGAACGAGGTCGACCGCTACTGCGACACCGTCGGCTTCAACCGCATCGCGCATATGCCTGACGTGGACGCCATCCGCCGCTCGCGCCTGAAGAAAAAGACCCTGTTCGAGATGGATGACGAGGAAGATATCGTGCGCTGCCGCGCGGAATACATCCGCCTTGCCGAAACCCTCTGGAACGGGACTGAGGGGCTGGCCCCCGCCCCAATGGAAGACCGCGACATCTTTGAACTGCTTGGATTTGATTGATGCAGGCATATGACCAAACCCGCGCCCGCGTCGAAGACTATTTCGACCGCACGGCGACCCAGACATGGGAGCGCCTGACGTCGGACGCGCCGGTGTCGCGCATTCGGGAAACCGTGCGCGCGGGACGGGAGCGGATGCGTGACCTCATGCTCAGCCGCCTGCCCGATGACCTGCGCGGCGCGCGGGTGCTGGATGCAGGCTGCGGACCCGGCATGGCGACCATCGAACTGGCCAAACGCGGGGCACAGGTCATGGCCGCCGACATCTCGCCCCAACTGATCGACATCGCGCAACTGCGCCTGCCGCATGACCTGCAAAAGCAGGTGACCTTCCACGCGGGCGATATGCTGGACCCTGCGCTTGGAAATTTCGACGCCGTCATCGCGATGGACAGCCTGATCTACTACACCGCCCCCGACATCGGCGACGCGCTGGCAAAACTCGAACCGCGCGTCAGCGGTCCAATCATCTTCACCGTGGCCCCGCGCACACCTGCCCTCATGGCGATGTGGTACGCGGGCAAGGCGTTCCCCCGCTCCGACCGCTCGCCCGTGATGATCCCCCACGCGCACCCGAAACTGGCGCTGGCCGCCAAGGCCGCAGGCACACGCCGCCTCTTGCGCCCCGTCGACCGGATCACCTCCGGCTTCTATATCTCCGAAGCGATGGAGCTGCGCCCATGAGCGCGCTCAAGCATCTCTCGCTCAAGGCGCTGCCCTTTGCCGACGCGGCGTCGGACGACCTGCCCATGGGCCAGCTTCTGCGCCTGTCGCTGTTCCAGGTGTCGGTCGGTATGGCCTCGGTCATGCTGCTCGGCACGCTGAACCGCGTGATGATCGTGGAACTGTCCGTGCCTGCGATGATCGTGGCGATCATGATCGCGCTGCCCGTGCTGTCGGCCCCCTTCCGCGCGCTTCTTGGCTTTCGGTCGGACACCTACCGCTCCGCCATAGGGTGGAAGCGCATCCCCTACATCTGGTTTGGCGCGCTGTGGCAGTTTGGCGGGCTGGCCATCATGCCCTTCGCCCTGCTGGTCCTGTCGGGCGACACGGTGATCAAGGTGCCCTTCGCGGGCGAAGTGCTGGCGGGCCTCGCCTTCCTCATGACCGGGCTCGGCATCCACATGACACAGACCGCCGGGCTGGCCCTCGCCAGCGACCGGGCCACGGACGAAACGCGCCCCCGCGTGGTGGCGATGCTTTATGTGATGTTCCTTGTCGGCATGGGCATCTCGGCCCTGATCATCGGCGGATTACTAAGCAATTACAGCAGTTTGACACTGATCCGCGTGGTCCAGGGGTCCGCCGTGGTCGGCGCCGTCCTCACCTTCATCGCACTCTGGAAACAGGAAAGCGTCAACCCCATGAGCCGTGAAGAGCGGGCCGCACCCCGTCCGCTCTTTCGCGACGCCTGGGCGGATTACGCACAGGGCGGACAGGCCGGGCGGCTCCTGGCCTGCGTCTTTGTGGGCACCATGGCCTTCAACATGCAGGACGTGCTGCTCGAACCATATGGCGGCGAGATCCTCGGCCTGTCGGTATCGGCCACAACGCTTCTCACTGCGCTCTGGGCCGCCGGGGCACTTTGTGGCTTCCTTTGGGCTGGGCGGCGCCTGGCCAGGGGATCCAACTCGTACCGCCTCGCAGGCGCGGGCATCCTCGCCGGGATCTGGGCCTTCAGCCTCGTGATCTTTGCGGCGCCAATGCAGGCCAACATCCTGTTCTACGCAGGAGCCACGCTCATCGGCTTTGGCGGTGGTCTGTTTGCCGTCTCAACCCTCACTGCCGCCATGGCCATGCCGGCCAAGGGGGTCGCCGGGCGCGGCCTTGCCCTCGGGGCCTGGGGTGCAGCGCAGGCCACGGCCGCAGGCGTCGCCATCGCCCTCGGCGGGACGCTGCGCGACTGGATTGGCACCATTGCCATGTCGGGTGCCTGGGGCGAAGGCCTCGCCACGCCCGCCACCGGATACTCTTTCGTCTATCACGTTGAGATTGGCCTTTTGTTCGTCACTCTCGCCATCCTGGGACCGCTTGTGCGCACTTCGGGTCCCCTCACCGAACGGAAGGACGCACAGCCACTTGGGCTGGCGGATTTCCCCACATGACCGCCCGTTGGAAAGGACACCTGTCATGACCGAAACATTCTTTGGCGAATTCGACCTCGCGTCCCTGTCGCTCTGGTTGTTCTACTTCTTCTTCTTCGGCCTCGTGGTCTGGATCCAGCGCGAAAACATGCGCGAAGGCTACCCGCTCGAGGATGACGACGGGAACAAATCCTCGAACCCCTCCATGTGGCCCCTGCCCGAAGACAAGACGTTCGACCTGCCCCACGGGCGTGGCTCTGTGACCGTTCCTTCGGGCCAGGTGCCCGAACGCGCGGACATCCCGATGAAACGCTCCGGCCCCGGCAACGGTTACCCGCTGGAACCCACGGGCGACCCGATGCTGGACGGTGTTGGCCCGGCCTCCTGGGCGCCGCGCCGCGACGTGCCGGAACTGGACGGCCACGGGCACCCCAAGATCGTGCCGATGTCCGCCAACGAAGCCTTCCGCTTTGCCACGGGCCGCGACCCGCGCGGTCTGCCGCTCATGTCCGGCGATGGCGAGGTCGTGGGCAAGGTCGTCGACATGTGGATCGACGAGCCGGAACAGCTGGTCCGCTACCTTGAATACACGCTGGATGCCAAATGGGGCACGGGCAACCGCCTGGTGCCGCTGACGCTCGCGCGGATCAAATCCGACCGCGTCGTGGTGCGCACGCTCTATGGCAAGCATTTCGCCACCGTGCCGCAGCACGCCAGCAGCACGCAGGTGACCATGCTCGAGGAAGAGAAGATCAGCGGCTACTACGGCGGCGGTGTCCTCTACGCCGACAGCGCGCGGCAAGAGCCACAGCTTTGATGAACCGCGGGGCGCGCCGCGCGGTGCGCCCCGTCATCCGCAACCGAAAGAAAGGGAATGTGCGCCATGTCCCATGACGATTTCGCAGTCGAGCCGATCCAAGGGCTCCCCGAAGCCCCCCCGAGGGTGAACAAATCCTGTGGCAAGGCAGGCCAGATACCAGCGCGCTCGCCCGGGACGCGCTCAACATCAACTGGGTGATGGGCTATTTCGTGGTCCTGGCCGCGTGGCGGTTCATCTCGGTGATCGACCTGATGCCGATCGGGCAAGCGATCGGGGCCACGCTCCCCTTCTTCCTCATGGGCGCGGTGGCCTGGCTGCTGCTCTACGGCATTGCGCTGATCCAGGCGCGGGCAACGATGTACACGATCACCACATCGCGGATTGCGATGCGGATCGGGGCGGCACTGACACTCACGATCAACCTGCCCTACCGCGAACTCGGCAACGCCGCACTTGACTTGCGCAAGAACGGCACGGGCACCATCGCGCTCGACACGACCGGAGAGACCAAGCTCAGCTACCTCGTGCTCTGGCCCCACGCCCGGCCCTGGACCTTCGGCAACACCCAGCCCGCATTGCGCTGCATCCCCAATGCCGAACGCGTGGCCCGCATTCTCGCCGACGCGGCAGAGGCGCGGATCAGCACACCACAGATCACGCGGATCGCCCCCGGCGACGCGGTCGCGGCGGAGTAAGCAGATGTCCAACGCCGAACACCCCCGCATCCACGCCAAGGAAGACGAGCTTGTCCCCCGCGTCCTGATCCGCGCGGTCCTGGCTCTGCTGCTGATCGTGCTGTCGCTCGTCACCATCGCCACACTCACGAACCGCCCGCTGGAAAGCACACCGGCCCAGACGCCGATCATCGCCGAACGGGCCATATACCTGTCCGGCGACGCCTCGGGAGCCGCGCGGGTGATGGACCTGAACGGCTCGATCCTCGCCGACTTCCCATCCGACAAGGGCGGCTTTGTCGCTGGCATCGAACGCGTCATCGCCCGCGAACGGGGCAAATCGGGGGCCGACGCCTCCGCCCCCGTCATCCTGCGCCTGCGCGAGGGCAACCGCCTGTCGATCTACGACCCCGAAACCAACTGGTCAGCCGAGCTTATGGGCTTCGGCGCCGACAATCTCCGCACCTTCGCCAGGTTGCTGAGCAAACCCTGACCCAGAAAGGAAGCCACCTCATGGGACTACTGACAAAGGACGTTGAACGTGCCCCGTGCACGGTTGAAATCAGCCACAAATTCGAAAGCCTGCACGCGCATGTGCGGTTCAACAACGGCGCCGTGATCTATCCCGGTGACGAAGTGCAGGTGCAGGGGCCCGAAATCATGGCCCCCTTCGGTGAAATCGTGACCGAAGACCGCGAGGCCGTGATCGTGCGCGCCTCCGCCCTCGAACGGCTCTGGACCCGCCTCACAGGCGATTTCGAAGTCATGGAACTCTGCGAATTCTCCTTCTCCGAAGAGGTGACGCTATGAACGTTCAAAACACCGAAAAGCACACTGCAGACGCCACAAGCGTGGAAGAAGGGCTGGCCATCGCCCAGGCTCAGGACGAAAAATTCACGTCCGAGTTTGCCACCGAAACCGCGATGCAGAACACCCTGCTCACGCCGCGCTTCTACACCACCGATTTTGATGAGCTGGACGCCATCGACGTCAGTTCGGTCCGCGAGGACTGGGACAAGCTGATCGACCAGATGGAAAGCGACCCGAACAAAGGGCATTTCAAGAAAAACGAAGACTGGGATCACGTCGACTGGGACGGGATGGAGCCGGAGTTGAAAAAGGAGTTCATCGACTTCCTGATCTCCTCCTGCACCGCAGAGTTTTCCGGCTGCGTGCTCTACAAGGAAATGAAGCGGCGCGGCGCGAACAAGGACATCACGCAGCTCTTCCAGCTCATGGCACGGGACGAGGCACGCCACGCGGGCTTCATCAACGACGCCCTGCGCGAGGCCGGGCTGCGCGTGAACCTCGGCTTCCTGACGCAGAAAAAGAAATACACCTACTTCCGGCCCAAATTCATCTACTACGCCACGTATCTCTCGGAAAAGATCGGCTACGCCCGCTATATCACCATCTTCCGGCACCTCCAGGCGCACCCCGAACACCGTTTCCACCCGATCTTCAAGTGGTTCGAGGAATGGTGCAATGACGAGTTCTCGCACGGCGAAGCCTTCGCCCTGCTGATGAAGACGGACCCGAAACTCACCAGCGGCATCAACGTCTACTGGATCAAGTTCTTCCTCACAGCGGTCTACGCCACGATGTACGTGCGCGACCACCAGCGCCCCGCGTTCCACAAGGCGCTCGGCGTCGATCCCGACTGGTACGCGCACGAGGTGTTCACCAAGACCTCGAAACTCAGCGAACAGATCTTCCCGATCACGCTCGACATCGACCACCCCCGCTGGCAGCGCGGGCTGGAACGTCTGCAAAAGGCCAATGTGGACATGGCAGAGGCGAAAGGCCTGAAGAAAATCGGCGCACAGATCCGTGCGGCGACAGCCTTCGTGTCGCTCTACACGATCCCGGCCAAAAAACACGTCGTACCTGCCTCCACCCGGCTGGAGCCAGCCTATTGAGCCACGCCATTCGGCATAACCTCCCCCGGCTTCATTGTTCCGGAAATATGCCGGGGGAACGCCGCAGGCGTGGGGGCAGCGCCCCCAGCGACACATCCGGGGGGCACAGCAATGACCCCCTGGATCGCCGCCCTCATCGCCCTTTTCATCTGGTGGTTCTCCACCGGCACCATCCTGATGGCGGTCAAATACGCCGACCGCGCAGGCGAACGGGCGCGGCGCACCACCACATGGGCCGCCCTGCCGCTCATGGGCTTGGGCGCCTACGGCACATTCTGGTCCATGACCCAAACCGACATCATGGGCATCTACGTGGCCTTCCTGTCGGCGCTCGCCCTCTGGGGCTGGATCGAACTGGCCTTCCTCACCGGCGTCATCACTGGCCCAAACCGCCGCGCGCTGCCGCCCCACCGCCCCGAATGGGAACGGTTCATCCGCGCCTGGGGAACGCTCGCCTATCACGAGATACTGCTGGCGGGCACACTGATCGCTCTGGGCCTCGCCCTCTGGCACGCGCCCAACCCGTTTGCCTTCTACACCTTCGCGGTGCTGTTCTTCGCCCGCATCTCGGCCAAGCTGAACCTCTTTTTCGGCGTCCCCCGCATCAATGTCGACTTCCTGCCGGAAGCTTTGGCACACCTGCCCAGCCACTTCCGCATCGCAAACATGAACTGGCTCTTCCCGATCTCGGTCACGGCCCTCACCTTCGCCGCGGCCTGCTGGCTCGAACGGCTCTATGCGGCCGAAACAGCGGGCGCGATCACGGGCTTTGCGCTCCTGACGGCCCTCACGGCCCTCGCGGCCCTCGAACACTGGGTGATGGTCCTTCCCATCCCCGACGAACGGCTCTGGCGCTGGATGCTGCCTGCGCCCAAACCAACCAAGAACACCACACCACAAGGGGGACATCATGGACTTTGATGTATTGTTCCAAAGCCAAATCGACGCGCTGAAGGACGAGGGAAACTACCGCATATTCGCAGAGCTGGAACGCCAGGCCGGGGCCTTCCCCCGCGCGAAATGCCATGACAACGACTCTCCCGACGAAGTGACGGTGTGGTGCTCGAACGACTATCTGGGCATGGGCCAGCACGAAAGCGTCATCCAGTCGATGAAGGACGCCGTGGACCTCTACGGCGCGGGCGCAGGCGGCACGCGCAACATCAGCGGCACAAACCACGCCCACAAGCTGCTCGAAGCCGAGCTTGCCGACCTGCATGGCAAGGAAAGCGCGCTGCTCTTCACCTCCGGCTACGTCTCGAACTGGGCAGCACTCAGCACGCTGGGCTCCCGCCTCCCCGACGCGGTGATCCTCTCGGACGAGTTGAACCACGCCAGCATGATCGAAGGCATCCGCCACTCACGGGCCTCCAAGGTGATCTGGAAACACAACGACCCCGAAGACCTCGACCGCAAGCTGGCCGCCCTGCCCGCCAACGCCCCCAAGATCGTGGCCTTCGAATCCGTCTACTCAATGGACGGCGACATCGCCCCGATCGCCGAAATCCTCGACGTCTGCGAAAAGCATGGCGCGATGAGCTATATAGACGAAGTGCACGCGGTCGGCATGTACGGCCCCCGCGGCGGCGGCGTGGCCGAGGAGTTGGGGCTGATGGACCGCATCACCCTGATCGAGGGCACGCTCGGCAAAGCCTACGGCGTCGTCGGCGGCTACGTGACCGGCTCCGAAGCGCTTTGCGACTTCATCCGGTCCTTCGCGTCGGGCTTTATCTTCACCACCGCCCTGCCCCCGGCCGTCGCGGCTGCGGCCCGCACCTCCATCCGGCACCTCAAACAGTCGGATCAGGAACGGATCGCCCAACGCCAGCGCGTCGCCTACCTGCGCAAGCGGCTGGACCAGGAGGGGATCCCCCACATGGACAACCCCAGCCACATCATCCCCGTGATGATCAAGGACCCGGTCAAGTGCCGCATGCTGTCGGATTACCTGATGCAGCAATACGGAATCTACGTCCAACCCATCAACTACCCCACGGTCCCCAAGGGCACCGAACGGCTGCGGTTCACCCCCTCGCCCCTGCACAGCACGGACGACATCGAACATCTGGTCATGGCGCTGAAAGACCTATGGAAACAGTGCGCTATTGCCCATGCGGTCGCGTGAACGGGGAAAAGACACACACAATTCCCGCCCATGACAGGATCAAGTCAAAGTTACTGTTGACTTGACCGCCAACCCACTACGTTCTGTCTCAAGAACTCAGGAAGGAGACCCACATGTTCCGCACTCTCGCCATCGCAGCCGCAACTGCCACGCTGGCCGTGCCCGCATTCGCCGAAGGCCACTCGGTTGACCTCACCGCGACGGGCGACGTCGCCGAAGGGGAAAAAGCATTCCGCCAATGCATCTCGTGCCACGTCGTCCAGAACGAAGCCGGCGACACGCTCGCAGGCCGCAACGCCAAGACTGGCCCGAACCTCTACGGCATCATCGGCGGCAAATTCGGCATGGTTGAAGATTTCCGCTATTCCGACATCAACCAACTTGCTTCCGAAATGGACGTTGTGATCAACGAAGAGGTCTTCGTGGTCTACGTGCAGGATCCCACGGGCTACCTGCGCGAAATCACCGACGACAACGGCCGCTCGAAAATGACCTACAAGGTCCGCAAGGAAGAGGACGCCGTGAACCTTTACGCCTACCTTGCTTCCATCGCGACCAACCCCGAAGCGGCGACCGACGAAGGCAGCTAAGCGCACGTCACGTCAGTCACATGGATCAGGCCACCGGACCCTCCCGGTGGCCTTTTTCGTACCAGGTCCGCCCCGACCCAACTTACCCGCCCCAGCTTAAATGTGAAGGCACAGGCACTGGACGGCGCCGCACGGACAGCCCATCTCTGGTTCCGACCCGCGTGACTGTCCAAGAAAGACCCGACATGCCTCTGACCGCCGCAATGACCCGCCGCAGCGCGCTTGCCACGCTTCTGGCCGGTGTCGCCCTGCCGCGCACAGCCATCGCGCAGAACAGCGTCCAGCCCTTCTCCTTCGACGGCCTCAAGGCACAGATGCAGGCGCGCGCAGCGCAACCCGACACACCGCCCCCACCGCTCGACAGCTTCCTGCAGAACCTCACCTACGACGATTACCGCAACATCTATTTTCGGCCCCAAGCCGCGCGATGGTCGGACACCCCCTGCCCTTCCACGTCTCGCCCTTCCACCCCGGATGGTTGTTCAAGGACCCGGTGCAGATCCACGAGGTTGACGGCGGCATCGCCCGCCCCGTCACCTTCTCAACCGACAATTTCGAATACCGCAACGACGTGGGCGACCGCGTGCCGGCCGACGCCGAACTGCCGGGCATCGCGGGGCTGAAACTCACCTATCCGCTCAACCGCCCTGATAAGTTTGACGAGGTCGTGACCTTCCTCGGCGCCAGCTACTTCCGCGCGCTCGGGCGGGGCAACAGCTACGGCCTCTCGGCCCGCGGGCTCGCCATCAACACCTGGCTGCAAGGCCCCGAAGAGTTCCCGCGCTTCTCCGCATTCTGGCTCGAAAAACCCCGCGCCACCGACACGTCCCTCACGCTCTATGCCGCCCTCGACAGCGCCTCGCTCACGGGCGCCTACCAGATCACGATCACCCCCGGCGACGACACCACAATGGATGTCGAAGCGACGCTCTACTTTCGCGACCGCGTCCCGCAGCTGGGCCTCGGCCCGCTCACGTCAATGTTCTACTTCGCCGAACACACCGACCGCGACTTCGACGACTTCCGCCCCCAGGTCCACGACAGCGAGGGGCTGCAAATCATCCGCAAGGACGGCAACACGCTCTTCCGCCCGCTCAACAACCCGCACCGAGTCTCAAGCTCCTATTTCAACGAACCGCAAATGGCCCAATTCGGCCTGATCCAGCGGGATCGCAGGTACGAGGATTACCTGGACGCAGGCGCCCGCTACCACGACCGCCCCTCGGTGATGGTGGAACCGCTGAACGACTGGGGCCCCGGCACCGTCCGGCTGGTCGAAATCCCGGCGGAGCTGGAGATTGACGACAACATCGTCGCCTTCTGGGTGCCAAAAAACGCCCCCCAGGCGGGCGAGACGCGCACCTACGCCTGGCGCATGCACTGGGGCGCCCTGCCCCCCTCCGGCCCCCTGGCTTGGGTCAAGGGCACGCTCGCAGGCGTCGGCGGCCCCTCGGGCGTCCCGCTCGAAAACCCCGCCTTACGCAAATTCGTCATCGACTTCGAAGGCGGCGCACTCGGCGCCATGGACAAGGACACCGACCTCACCCCCGTCATCACCCATTCCGCGGGTCAGATCATGGGCCACGTCCTGCACAAGGTCGAAGACGCCGCGCACCCCACCTGGAGGCTCTTCATCGACATCGACGGCGGCGATCACGACCTGATCGAACTGACCGCCCACATCACTGACGGCAGCCAACGCCTGTCCGAAACCTGGCTCTACCAATGGCTGCGCGAGGTCGCGCCGATCTAAGGCATCGGTCAGGCCGGCAGGTCTCAGGACAACTCCCGTTCGATGGCCCGGGCAAATTCATTGGCTTTGTCAGGCGCTGCCTCGAACGCAAAGCTGGGTTCGATCAACTCCAATTCCATCAGCTTGAACGTGTTTCCGCGGATCAAACCATCAATGCGCGCATAAAGCGGTAGAGGGTCCACTGACGACACGATCGCTGCGGCTTGCCTCACGACCTCTTCGGGCACTGAAACCTCGATCCGCGTCAGACCCATCTGGGGTTCAGGCAACCGTTGCACAGCGTAAGAAAACCGCCCATTGAAGAAATACAGCAGCGTTTCTCCCAGCACGGCTACATCCTCCTCAAACTCTTGCAGCAAGGCGCGTTCGGTTGGCATGATGCTGGCTGGCCAATCCTCGAAATCAGCGACATCAAGAACATCAACAAAATGACCCGTCTGTCCTGATACCGGTTTTCGGACTGCTTTGCGCCAACCCTCTTCTGCCATGATCGAGCGGATCGCCACGTGGTCTGTGGGATCAACCAATCTGGTTTCAGGCACGTTGAAACCTGCCTCGCGCAATTCAATCAGATAGGACTTGTCGAAATTCCAGCGCACCAATGGCAAGCGATTGCGCACCGGGACACTATCCACCTCAAGACGATCCAGCCAGTCCAGGAATGTCCGCGGCGCTTTGTAATAGTCCCAACACGACCGCAACACGACCAAATCCGCGCTGTAGAATGGCGGCTGATTGTCACCATTCCAAGGCACCGATGCGGATGAGTGGCCAGCTGCCAACAGCGCATGCCGCAACGGCGCATCACTGATGGGTTCAGGCCAAAGCAGGCTCGTGGCAAGGATGATATCGGCCATGATGCGTCCCCAGTGCCGTATTTTCTCCGGGCCACTCGGCAGCCCGAACACATGCCGCGTCACGAACCGCAATCACCTCAACCCTGACGGCTTTTCGCAGCCGCAGCGATACGTGCAAACTGACCATTCGGGCGGGAAACATCAACAGGAACCAAGTTCAAATCAAGGGGGCACAGCGTCCTACCCCAACATCGGCAAATCCGTCGGCTCCGGCACAGCCCCGGCTGCCGTCAACATCCCATGGATCTGCCCCCGATGATGGGTCTGATGGTTGAACAAATGCGCAAAACATACCGGCGCCTGTTTTTCAACGCGCACATCGCCACCACCGGGATACCAGGAAATCACACCGTCGAGATCAGCCACCGACAGCCCCTCTGCCCAGGCCGACACCTCCGCATCCCGCGCACCTCGCAGCGCCTTGAACGCATCCCAATCGCTTGGGGTCTCCAAAGACACCGGCACGCGCATCTCAGGCCGCTCATCCCCATCAAACCGGGCCAGCCACAACGCATCGTCCCAAAGCAAATGATTGAAAGTCCTAGCAATAGAGCCGAAAAACGCTCCCCGCGCCTGCCAACGCGCTGCATCGCTCAAACCGTCCGCCGCCGCCACAAGAGATGCGTTCTGCCACGCATTGTACCGCGCCATCAGCCGCAAATGATCTACGAACTCAGACAATGATCCGCACCTCACTCACATCCCCATCCACCTCACGGCACGCGGCCAACACACGCCGCTCCAGATGCGTCTGCACATAGGCCCCGTGAAACCGTGATGGTGCGCGCAGGGTCAACCGGCCCCCGGCCCGCTCGACACGCTCCAACCCTGCAATCCAGGACGCGTACAAACCCGCATCCTCGCCGTGCAGCACAGCCTGCGCCAGCGACCATTCCGTCCCCCTGGACACATCTGGCGCGGCCACGGCCCCCTTCACAGGCAAGGACACGACCTTTGGCGCCTCGTCCTCCTGCGTGCCCATACGCAACTCAAAATCCGGCCCCACGGCGGCCCAATACGCCTCCGTATCTGCCAACACCCGCTCCAGATCCAGCCCGTGCTCAGACACACGCCCCCGCGCACCCTGCCGCTTGATCACCAACCAGCCGCGCGCACGCAACAGCGCCATCTCCCGCTTCACGGTGCGCTCATCAACAGACCACAGCCGCGCAATCTCGCGCTGCCCCACGGCCAATTCGTCCCGCGCCCAATTGTAGCGCGCCGTCACAAGCGTCATCAGCCGCAGCACCCGCCGCTGCTCATGCTTGCCCTGCGCCAGCGCGAACGCGCCCAAGGCTGTCAGAATATCGTATTTGCGCGCAGACGCGCCCCGGCCCACCGGCCTCAGCGTTTGCATCCCTGCCCTCATTTTCATTGAATGGTCCGGACTGCCCCGAACAACACCTGCCAACGGTGGGTTTCCCCGCGGTTCTGGCCGCTTTTCCGCCTCTGCTCCTGATTTGCGTCCTTGGCTGCGATTCTGTCAAGGGCCGATGTGGATAACCTCGCTGACCCAAACCCAAATCAAAAGAAAAACAGGTAGATATGGTATTGGGGGACACACTGGCTGTCCCCCATTTCGGCACTTCTGTCACCCAATAGGTAGCGGCGAACCAAAACCTGTCCCCCAAAATCTGGCCTCCTGCCCCACCGCACGCTCTGGTCACAGAATCACAAGCAATCTCACCATATCCTTAACGCCAGGCCCACTCTGTCCCCGCGGGGACAACTTTATTCCCCTTTTGCTTTTTCTGCAAAATCAGCGTAAATCAGGAACTGAGCAGAATGAGCGTCCCAGCGGGGACACACAAGCCGCCCCGGCAGGGGCAAGAAACCATCTGTCCCCGCGGGGACACATCAACAGGCCGCGCATGTTCACGCACACAGACCTCGCCCAACTCCAGGCGCAATCCCTCAAGATGCAGGGCTTTATCCGCCAGCAAACCTACTCGCCCGAAAGCGAAAAGACCCTCCGCCGCTTCTCAAGCTGGGAGGTGGCAGAACTTGTTTTCAAAGCGAACCAAAGCACCCTCCGCGGTCGCCTCGCCGCCGATCCGTCCCTGCCCCAAGGCACGGTCGAAGAAGACGGCCGCCAACGCTGGTACTCCCTCGACGAGATCAACGAGCTGCGCCGCCGCATCAAGGTCAATCGCAAGTCGATGATGCCCTACCGCCCCGCGAACAAACGCGCCATCCGCGCCGCCATCGCCAACTTCAAAGGGGGGGCGGGCAAATCCACAACCGCGCTGCACTTCGCCCACGCCGCAGCATTGGATGGCTACCGCGTGCTGTGTGTCGACTTCGACCCGCAGGCCACGCTCAGCCACTCCATGGGCCTCAGCGATGTGGCCGAGGAATACACCGTCTGGGGCATCATGGCCCGCGACTTGGGCCATGAAACCGACCGCATGAACTCCGCCATCCGAGGCGCGGAATCGGGCACCGCCCTGCCCCAGCGCAAGTTACCGGCGGCGATCACCGACATGGGCCTCAACGACCTGCGCGCCAGCGACTTCATCAAGCCGACGAACTGGCCCACCATCGACATCGTGCCGTCCTGCGCCAACGCCGCCTTTGTCGAATTTGCCTCCGCCCAATACCGGCACATCAACCCGGAATGGTCCTTTTTCGCCGCGGTCTCGCGCTTTCTCGACCAGATCGCGCCCGACACCTACGACCTCATCCTCTTCGATTGCCCGCCCGCCATCGGCTACCAGTCCATGAACGCGGTCTTCGCCGCCGACGTGCTCTATATTCCCTCCGGCCCCGGCTACTGGGAATACGATTCGACCACATCCTTTATCGGCCAACTGTCCGAAGCACTCGAAGATCTGTCGCGCTTCAACGGACTTGTCCCCGCGGGGACAATGACCTTGCCAAAGACGTTCCTTGACCTGCGCTTCCTGCTCACCCGGTACGAGCCCGGCAACGAATTGCACCGCGCGATGCAGGGTGCATTCCAAAAAGTGTTCGGCGACCGCGTCTGTGAACACCCCATCGAAATGACCCGCGCCGTCGAACAATCCGGGCGATTCCTGAGCAGTATCTACGAAATAGATTACCGAGACATGACCCGCGAAACCTGGCGCCGCGCCCGCGCCTCTTTTGACCGGGCGTACGAAGAATTCAAAACGAACCTGGGAACAGCCTGGGACCAATTGGAGGATGAGGCATGAGCAAGCGCCGCGTATTCGACATTGACTTCGAACCCGATGCAGGCCCCGGCCCCGAGGCAGAAACACCGCCTCAACCAGCGTCCGAAACCCGCCGCGGCCCCATGGCCGCCGCCATTTCGGAAAATGCCGATGCACTCACAGAACGACACTCTGCCGAAGCAGAAATCCGCGCCGAAAATGACCGGCTTGCCCACGAATATGTGTCTCTAAAAAGGGACGGCGCCATCGTCGCCCGCGTTCCCCTCGGGGACGTCGCGATGCAGAAACTCACGCGCGATCGCAGTACCAATCGCGACCCCGACCTCGAAGAGCTCAAGACGTCGATCCGCGATCTTGGCCTGTCGAATCCGATCCAGGTCGAAGACACCGGCGAAGGCTACGAGTTGATCCAGGGCTTCCGCCGCCTCAGCGCCTATAAATCGCTCTACGAAGAGACCGGGGATGAGAAGTATTCAGCGATCCCTGCCGTGCTGGTGGCCAAGGGCGAAGCGCTCGAAAAACTCTACCGCCGCATGGTCGACGAAAACATGGTGCGGCGCGACATCTCCTTTGCCGAAATGGGCCAGCTCGCGTCCAGTTACGCCCGCCAGATGGACCTCGAATTGAACGACGCCATCGCCGTTCTCTTTGCGTCCGCCGGGCGGCAAAAGCGTCACTACATAGGCAGTTTCAGTCTCTTGATGGACAAGCTGGGCGCACGTCTTCAGTTCCCCGAAGCGATCCCGCGCGCGCTTGGCCTGAAACTGATCAAGGCGCTCGAGGAACAGCCGCGCACCGCTCAACAACTCAACGTCCTGCTTGAGCATCAAAAGCCCACGGATGCCGTCGCAGAACTGGCGGTGTTGAACAAGGCCGTTGCACCGAAGCCGGCCGGAGAACAGGCCGCGCCCTCCACGTCGTCCAAAACCACAATCAAGCTGAATCGCAAGTCCGGCGCGGTCAAGGTCATCGGCGCCAAGGGCAAGATCGAATTGCAGATGAACCGCGACTTCGGCGCCGTCGATCCCCGCAAGCTTGAAGCCGCGGTGCGCGCTCTTCTGGAACAGCTGGATCTGTAATCTGTCCCCGCGGGGACAAACGGAAAAGCCCGCCAATCCGGCGGGCTTTTTTGTGTGCAGGATCACGTTGTCCCCGCGGGGACAGATCGCTATCGCAACCCATCCCGGATGATGTCACGGATCAGCGCGGCGGTTTCTACCGGTCGCTCCTCATGTGCCAGATGCCCGAGGCCCTCCAGCAGATGCACCGTGGCATCGCGCATGCGCGTCGCTGCATTCCGCGACACCGTCGGCGGCACGGTCGTGTCCTTGTCCCCCACAAGCAGATGCACCTGCGCCGGGTGGTCCGGCAGCCGCGCGAGCAATGGATCCAGCCGCCACTGCGCCATCATCAAAAGCGTGCCGTCTACATGGTTCCGATCGCCAACCAGGCGGCGATACAGGTCGAGGCCTTCGGCATCCAGGTCAGAGCCTGTCGACCCGATCAGCGCTTTGATCCGCTCCGGATTGGCTGACGCGCCCGAGAACAACGAGGCGGTAAAGGGAACGGCGGCCAGCGCCTTTGCCATCACCGGAAATAGCAGTCCGGCAACGCCCTTGAACTGCTCCGTCGCCGCATTGATCCCGATCACAAGTGGCGTTTGTCCCCGCGGGGACAAATCGCTTTCCGCAAGCCGCAGGGCCACCGCGCCGCCTGCCGAGTGGCCAATGATCGCATCCGGTGCCCAGCCTTCCTGATCGCAGAGCCGTTGAACGTCCTGTGCCATTGCATCCAGCCCACACCGATGTCGTGCGCCCAGCTGCGTGAAGCCGTGTCCCGGCAGATCCAGAGCAATCACGCGGAAGCTGCCAGCCAGAGTTGGGATGAGGTCGCGGTAGGAATGGGTCGAGCCGCCCGCGCCATGCAGCATGAGCACGGTCTTTCCGGCGCCCGCTTCCTGGATGTGCCACCGGTGGACCGGCCCCTGTCCCCGCCGGGACAGTTCCGCATTGGGCCAGTTTTTGATCTGGGACCAGTCCATGTTTCAGCCATCCAACGCCGACGTCACGGCACCACTTAGACGCTGCGCATCCGCCCTTGGCAAGGCCACATAAGGCGCGTCGAGGGCGTGGCTGAGGTCTTGTAAAGCCCGTTGCGGGCGGTTGGACATGTCGATCACTAGCGCGGCCGTTTTGGACGCGCGAAGCGCGGTTGCCATGGCGGTTGCGTCATCTGCGGCTTGGGCGCGGTTTGCGGTGCCGTCTAATGCGATGTTGGCGCGTCCGTCTGTGATCAGGATAACGGTCGGGGTGAGGCCCTTGCCCTTGCTTTGCTGGGCGAGCAGGAGCGCGTGTTGCAGGCCGGAGGCGAGCGGTGTGCCGCCGCCGCCGGGCAGGGCGGAGAGGCGACGCTTGGTTTGGACGAGTGAGCGGGTGGGGGGCAGGAGCGTTTCGGCTTCGGTGCCTCGGAAGGCGATCAGGGCGACGTGGTCGCGGCTGGCGTAGGCATCAGCCAATAGGAGCTCGATGGCGCCCTTCGCCTCGTTCAGACGCGACATGGCGGCAGAGCCGGAGGCGTCGACGGCAAAGATCAGAAGGCGGTCGGATTGTTCGGCGTAGCGTTTGAGGCGGATGTCGGAGGGCCGGATGAGGAGGCCCCTGCGGTCCGGTTGCTGCTGGCGGCGCAAGGGTTGCCAGGGGGCTGCGGCGCGGAGGGTTGAGATCAGGTCGATGCGCGAGGTGCCGTCGAGCCGTCCGGGCCGCGAGGGCAGGGGGCGGCCGCGGCGGTTGCTGGTGCGCTTTTGACCGGCGCCTGCGCCGCCGGATTTCCGGGTTGTCCCCGCGGGGACAAGTCCGTTCAGCAGGTCGGGGGGGAGTGCCGATTTGACCGCGTCGACCAGCATATCGGCATCGGGAATCGCATCGTTTTCCTGGGTGTCCCCGCGGGGACAGTCTTCGGACTCCCGCGGGGGAGGGGGGCTTTGCCGGTCTTCCGGGTCTTCGGGAATGAGCGTGGCACGGTGGGGGTAGACGAGGGTGGCGGCGATCTCGAGGTCGGTGTCTGTGAGATGGTCGCGGCCCATGAGTTGGGCGTGCGCGCGGGCAGTGCGCAGGGCGAGGGTTGGAGCGCGCAAGGACGTTATGCCGAAGCGGGTGGCGAGCAGTGTCAGCTGGAGGATGGCGTCGGCGGTTTTTACGAGTGTCCCCGCGGGGACAGATGAGTTTGTCCCCGCGGGGACAAGTGGGTTTCGCCCCTCGGGTGCGAGGTGGAAGGCGCAGCGGTCGGCGAGGGGATCGGGGGCGCGTTCATCGGGCTCGATCCCTTCGTCAATGAGTAAAAATCCCTGTGTTAGAGACTGATCTGCGGCTTGGGCGAGCTTGGCGGCGAGGGCTGGGGGGCAGCGTTCGGCCATGGGGATCTGGGCAATGACGGGATCATTGAAAAAAGATTTATTTTCAATGAGTTGCGCGGATGAAAGCGTGGCTGTGAGGTCGATGCCGCCGAAGAGTTGGTCGTCGGGGATGGTGATGGGGAGTTTGCGGATGGGCAGGGCAGGGGTGAAGCCCGCCAGCAGGGCGTCGCGGTCGGGGCTGGCGCGCATGCGGATGACGGCGCCGCCGAGGCCCTGCGGGTCCAGGGCCAGGAGTTTGAGCGCGAGGGCCGCGTTATGCCAGGTGTCGGTGGTCATGGAGTGTCATTGGTGGGCGGTGCGCAGTAAATGCGCACCCTACGGGCGATGTAGGGTGTGCATTTATGCGCACCTTTGCGGGCCGTTGTGGCGCTGCGTGGCGGGGTGAACCCCGCCCGACGGCGTGGGGTCAATCGTAAGGCGGAGGTGTCCTCCGCCCGGCCCATCATGCGAGGACGGCGTCGACCGTGCGGGTGACGCGGGTGGTGCTGCCGGCCTCGTCCAGCGGGTCGCGGCGGAGGCGGTGCGACAGGGCGATGGGGGCGATTTGCTTCAAGTGCTGCCGGGTTAGGGTCGTTTTCTTGCCATAAGCGGCCAGCGCACGGGCGGCGCGCAGCAGGGTCAGTTCGCCGCGCAAGCCGTCGCTGCCCAATGCGATGCACAGCTCGGCGCAGTCGTGCAAGATGTCGTCGGGCGTCTCGATCTGGGGTAGGAGCTTGCGGGCGGCGAGGATCTTGCGCCGGATCTTGGCGTCTTCCTTGGTGTAGTGCGCCATGAATGTGTCGAAGTCACTTTCAAAGGCGTCGCGGCGTTTGATGACCTCGATGCGCTCGGCCACGTCGTTCGGGCTGCGCACTTCGACAGACAGGCCAAAGCGGTCGAGCAGTTGGGGGCGCAACTCGCCCTCTTCTGGGTTGCCGCTGCCCACCAGCACGAAACGGGCGGGATGGCGGATGCTGAGCCCTTCGCGTTCGACCACGTTTTCGCCGGATTGGGCGACGTCGAGCAGGAGGTCGACGATGTGATCCTCGAGCAGGTTGACCTCGTCAATATAGAGGTAGCCGCGATTGGCGCGGGCGAGGAGACCCGGTTCGAACGCTTTTTCGCCGCGCGTGAGGGCGCGTTCGATGTCGAGGGCACCCACCACGCGGTCTTCGGTGGCACCCAGGGGCAGGTCGATGACGGGTGTGGGGATCTTGTGGGTCTTTTTCGTCTCTATATTTGCCCAATCGGGGCACGCGTCGTGCGTTTCGGCGTTGATCGGGCAGCCCTGGACAGCCGTGATCGGGGGCAGGAGCGCGGCCAGCGCGCGCACGGCGGTGGATTTACCAGTGCCCCGGTCGCCGAAGACCAGAACGCCACCGATGCCGGGATCGACGGCGGTGAGGATCATGGCCTGTTTCATATCCTCCTGCCCGACGATGGCGGAGAAGGGGAAGGGGGTTTTCGTCATTCTAAGCGTAGTCCTTTGAGCGGGCTGGTGCCGCCCCACGTGCCGCTGTCGCCGAGGATGGTGAAGCGGGCGTAAAGCTCTTCGCGGAACCATGCGCCGTCGCGGACGGCCTGGATCGCTTCGGCGTGGGGGCCGTTGTGGCGGGCGAATTGCGCCATTTCGTGGGCGCCTGGCCAGATGGAGAAGGTGACCTGGTGGAGCATGGGCACCTCACCGATCCCGATCTTGAATAGCACGTTGGGATCGCTGCCGATCATGATGGAGATGTCGGGGACACGGTTCCAGAATTTTGTCAGGATGCGGGGTTTGATCGTGGCGCGGGTGAGGGCCGCGAGGGGTCCGTTTTGCGGCTCTGATACAGGGGAAAAAGGGGTTTGCCCGCTCCATGCGCCGCGTGCTGATGTGGGCGACAGGTACACCGTCCAGTGTTCGGCGGCCCGGGTGCGGTAGCGTTGGAAGATGCGCGTTTCTGCGATGCGGTGGCGGGCCGTGCCCGCGTCGGGCCAGGTGCAGAGGATGGCGTAGACGGCGGTGTTGGGCACCGGTGTGAACCCTTCGCCCGTGCCGGAGCCGCAGAGCTTCCAGAAGCCGAGGTCGGGCACGCGCGCCATGGCCAGACGTGCGCCGCCCATCATCGTGAGCGCCCATGCCCGGTCGCGCCACCGCGGGAAGCGGAAGAAGGATATCGTCGTGGTTTGGCTCATCTTTTTCGCACTGGCAGCGTGCCCATTGGCACATCTTTTAGCCTATCGGTGGAAAAGAAATTGTCAACCAAACTAGACACTCCTATTGTTTGAAAGAGATGACACGCCTTGATCCCATCGAATCGAAGGCCCGAACGGGCAACCGCGCCATTGTGATTGGCGCGGGTCTGGGTGGTTTGGCCGCTGCCATGCGCCTGGGCGCCAAGGGTTATACCGTTACCATCATCGACAAGCTGGACGTGCCGGGGGGCCGTGGGTCTGCCATTTGGCAGGACGGGCATCGGTTTGATCTGGGTCCGACCATTGTCACCGTGCCGCAGCTGTATCGCGAGCTGTGGGCGGCCTGCGGTCGGTCATTTGAGGATGATGTAGAGCTGCGGTCGCTGGACCCGTTCTATGAAATTCGCTGGCCGGATGGGACCAAGTTTGTGGCCCAGCATGATACCGAGAAGATGCGCGCAGAGGTGGCCAAGATCGAGCCGCGCGATGTGGCGGGCTTTGATCGGTTTCTGGAGGATTCGGCGAAGCGGTATTGGTTTGGCTTTGAGGATCTGGGCCGTCGGTCCATGCACCAGCTTTCGGAGTTGGTGAAGGTGTTGCCGACCTTCGGGATGATGCGCGCGGATCGGTCGGTCTATGCCCATGCCGCGCGGCGCTTTCGCAATGAGAAGTTGCGGATGGCGTTTTCGTTTCACCCGCTCTTTATCGGCGGGGATCCGACCCATGTGACCAGCATGTATATTCTGGTCAGCTACCTGGAGAAGCAGTTTGGCGTGCATTATGCCATGGGGGGCTGTCTGGCATGGCGCGCAAGATGGCCGACGTGGTGGAGGATCAGGGCGGGACGCTTTTGATGGACACCACGGTCGACGAGATTGTTGTCGAAGGCGGTCGTGTGCGTGGCGTGCGCCTTGAGTCCGGGCTGGAGCTGGGCGCCGATGTGGTCGTCAGCAATGCGGATGCAGGCCATACCTATGATCGGTTGATGCGGGCCGCCCCCAAGAAGCGGTGGACGCCGGCCAAGCTGAAGCGGACGCGGTATTCGATGAGCCTGTTTGTCTGGTATTTCGGGACGAAGGGGACGCGGAGTGAGTGGGCTGATGTGGGCCATCACACCATTCTGAACGGGCCGCGCTATACCGGGTTGCTGCACGACATCTTTATGAAGGGCAAGCTGTCGGATGACATGAGCCTGTATGTGCATCGCCCGTCGGTCACCGACCCAGGGGTCGCGCCGGAGGGGGATGATACGTTTTATGTGCTGAGCCCGGTGCCGCATCTGGGGCATGGCGGGGTGGATTGGAGCACGGAAGCCGAGGCCTATAAGGCGAAGGTGCTGGCCGTGTTGGAGGACCAGCTTTTGCCCGGGTTAGGGTCGAGAATTTCGACCGAGCAGGTGTTTACGCCCGAGACGTTTCGGGATCGGTATCTGTCGCCCCATGGGGCTGGATTCTCGATTGAGCCGCGGATTTTGCAGTCGGCCTGGTTCCGCCCTCACAACGTGAGTGAGGAGGCGGAGGGGCTGTATCTGGTGGGGGCTGGCACCCATCCCGGCGCGGGCGTGCCGGGGGTGATTTCGACGGCGGAGGTTCTGGCGCAGTTGGTGCCGGATGCGGTGGTATGATGGATCCGCGTGACCTTGAGGCCTGCACCGAGGCGATCCGCCATGGGTCGCTGTCGTTTCATGCGGCGTCGAAGTTGTTGCCCAAGAGCGTGCGCGATCCGGCGTTGGCGCTGTATGCGTTTTGTCGATTGGCCGATGATGAGGTCGATCTGAAGGCCGAGAAGGTCGAGGCGGTGTTGCGGCTGCGGGACCGGTTGGATCTGGTCTATGCCGGGACGCCGAAGGATGCCGCCGCCGACCGCGCCTTTGCCGCGGTGGTGGAGCAGTTCGATATGCCACGGGCCTTGCCCGATGCGTTGCTGGAAGGGCTGGCCTGGGATGCCGAGGGGCGGACCTATGCCACGCTGTCTGGCGTGAAGGAGTACTCGGCGCGGGTCGCGTCGGCCGTCGGTGCCATGATGTGTGTCCTGATGGGCGTGCGCGATGCGGATGCGCTGGCGCGGGCCTGTGATCTGGGCGTGGCTATGCAGCTGACAAACATTGCCCGCGACGTGGGTGAGGATGCGCTGGAGCGCCGCCTGTATTTGCCGACCGACTGGCTGGAGGAGGCGGGGATGACGCCCGAGAGCTTCTTTGCCGATCCGCGCCCGACCAAGGCGGTGCGGGCCATGGTCAAGCGGCTCGTGATGGAGGCGAACCGGCTCTATTACCGGTCCGAGGCTGGGATCGGGGCGTTACCCGCGTCCTGTCGGCCCGGCATCTATGCGGCGCGGTTTATCTATGCGGGCATTGGCGGGCGGCTGACGGGGATGGGGTATGACAGCATCTCGGCCCGGGCGCGGACGTCCAAAGCGCAGAAGCTGGGGTGGCTGGCGCAATCGGTTGCGGCGAGCGCGACAACGTCTGTCATGCCGCAGTCCGCAGTGCTTTATGCCAAGCCCTTGCCCGAGGTGCAGTTTCTGGTGGATGCGGCGGCCAAAGGCGCGCGCGCCAGCCGGAGCGACAGCCTGTTTGAAGCGCTGGCCGCCCTTGAGGCGAAACGGCAGTCCGAGCGCGCCACCTTGATCGGGACCCGCGCACGCGCTACCTGACGCTCATGTTTTGGCTTTTGTTCTGCATTTTCTTTGCCGCCTGCCTTGGCGCGGGCGTGACCGGTGGGCTGTTCCCCCCCGGACCTTGGTACCGGGCGCTGAACAAGCCAAGCTGGACGCCGCCCGACTGGGTGTTTCCGGTGACATGGATGGTGCTGTACGCTTGTATGGCCATTGCGGGCGCCCGCGCGGCGATGGCAGAGGACAACGCAATCGCGATGGCGTTTTGGGCAATGCAGATCGCGTTCAACGGGTTGTGGACGCCGGTGTTCTTTGGTCTGCGCAATATCCGGTTGGGCATGGCCGTTATCGGTGTTCTGTGGGTCACGGTGCTGAGCGCGATGCTGGCGTTGTGGCAGGTGGATATGATCGCTGGGGTGCTGTTTGTGCCATACCTGATCTGGGTCACGATTGCGGCGGCCCTGAATGCCGAGGTCTGGCGGTTGAACCGGGATGAGGCGGCGAAGGGGACTGTGGCGGCGGAGTGACGTCGTCGGTGGTGTGTGAAAACCATAGTGGACAGCCGGGTGTCGGTCTGTGGGTCTTAAACACCCGCGACAAACCATTCGACAGCAGCGAAAATCACAGTGATCTTGCCGTGTGTCCAGGACGAAGCCTCGCGCTGGCCAGGTTTGTCGTCCAATAATTTCGCGGACGGTCGCGCCTCCACCCAAGCCGATTTATACGTCGTCCACCATGGCTTCGTAGCTGTCATATGATTTTGCGTAGTGTTCGACCCATGCAATGACCCTCTGCACATCCCAGTGTTCGTCGACCATCTGCGCCAACTTATCGTACCAGGGATAATCCTCTGGCAGGATTAGCACATGGATTTCGGTGTAAAGAAACGCGTTGCACACGATCCATGCGGTGCGCTTGTTCGCGTCCTTGAAACCGTGGTTGTTCAGAAAGCCGTGCAAAAGGCACCCGGCCTTGTCTATGACCGTGGGGTAGAAAACCTGCCCATCGTATTCCTGGTAGGGTCGTCCCAAGGCGCTGTGGATCAGGTCCTTGCTGTTGATGCCTGGAACACCGCCGCCGTTTCGCAGGGCGTGGTCATGCGCCGTTATCACGTCTGCAAACGTGACGCGGAAGTGATCTGCCACTACCGGTCTGCGAGTTTGATCAAACCAGCCCGATCCCGCCGCGAGATGACATTGACACCCTCCAGGAACCTACCTGTTTTGGCGCTGCGCAAGGTGACGGTGCTGGCGGAGGCTGGCGCTTTGGTGCTTGGTACGCGCGTTTGCCCGCGAGAACGGTCGGACTTGGCAGTGGTTATTTTGACGCTTTTTGTCATGTCTCACCTCTCTACCCTGACATGCCCATGTTGCGCGGTGATTTCAAGAATTCCTTAATAAGTCGGACGCTGGCTGTGGAACGCGAATACGTATTCCAAGCCTTTCACGCGGCGTTCCAAGCGCATGGTGCGCAATGAATGCGCACCCTACCGGGTTACGAGAACGTCCATTTGCTGCGTCTTGGCACCCGCACCGCCAGCATCGGCTTGATCAGGGGCGAGCGGAAGCGGCGGAGGTCGAGGGCCTCGTGCACGCCTGTGGTCCGTTCGCCATTGAGTGTCGTTTCGATGGCCGAGCGGGAATAGAAGGGCGCGTCGAGCATGTTTTGGACTTGTTTCGCTTTGGCCCCTGCGTCGCCGCGGGTTTCGCGTTTGACCGCCCAGAGGGAGCGGCGGATGGGCGCCTTGGGCGGCAGGGGGATGCTGGTGGCGTTGCCTGCCGCGTCGAACTGGAAGCCGGCGGCAAGTTCCGAGCCATCCAGCCGGGTGGCGTCGTAGAAGCAGGTGGCGCCGGCGCCCGTGGGGTAGCGGCCCCAGGTCCAGTAGCTGAAATCTTCCTCCAGTGCGCGGGTGCCGAAATTGGCGTCGAAATATCCTTCGCCAGACCATTGCCAGCCGGGGCGGTCGATATCGACGTCTATGCGTGAACGCGGCGCGAAGGGGCGCCAGATGTGGCTGTCATCTGGGGTCAGTGCCAGTTCGACGTTGGTGAGGGCCGAGGGGATGACCCGGATTTGCCCCTTGATCCGGCTGATGAGGGGCGGGGAGGAGATTTCGTCGATGTCGATGACGAGTGTGTCGTCTTCCCAGCGCATCATGGAGGGGCCGACCTCGAACCTTGATGCCGTTTGGCGCAGGGCTGATGTGCCCCGGTCCGTCATGGTGAACCTGCCGCCGCGCCCGTAGGTGGCGACGTTGATGCAGACGTGGTTTTGCGGGTTCTTGCGCCCGGACCAGCGATACCAGGGCGAAAAGACCGAGCCGATGAAGCCGATGACCGATACGGCGCGGGTGCCGCAATCGCTCAGGCCGTCGACATACCACCATGCGTAGCCGTTTGGCCCGACCTCGATGTTGAAGTTTGGTCGCTCAAGATCGCCTCTGCCGCGTGCCGGGCGGAGAGGGTGGCCATCGGCACACCCGCCCCCGGGTGCGTCCCGCCCCCCGCCAGGTAGAGGTTCGGGATTTGCGTCCGGGCGGTGGGGCGCTGGAGCGCGGCTGTCAGCCCGTGGGGCGTTTGGCCGTAGAGCGCGCCCAGACTTGCCGGGAACATCTGCCCGAACGCTTGGGGCGTCGTTATGGTTGTCGTGTCCGGGGTCGGCGCGAACCTGATCCCGTGCTGCGCCATCTGGCGCGTGATCTGATGAAGCCATGGGGAGAGGTCCTCCGTCGCGGTGTCCGCGGGTGCGGGCGCGTTTGTGTCGCCCGTTGCGGGCGCGTTTGTGATGATTTCGAAGCGTTCGAGCGGCGGCGGTGGCGTGCCGTGGCCGCGATCGAGGGCGCAGATGTAGAAGCTGGGTTGGGCCGGGATGCGGCCCGCCATGAGGTCATTGAATTCGGAGTGGGCGTCTGCCGCGAAGAAGACGTTGTGATGGGCGAGGTCTGGCCCCTGCGGTGTGGCGGCAAAGCTGAGGACGCGGGCGGAGAAGCTGCGTTTCGCCTTGGCCGTTTGGGGGGCGATGTGGCGCGTGTCTGGGCCGAGAGCGCCGGTCGCGAGCGCCCGTGGGTCGCCTGCATGGATCAGGACGTCGCAGGGGATGTGCGTGCCGTTTTCCAGGTGGACGGCGCGGACGGTGCCGTCCTGGACGTCGATGTGGTCCACGTGGGCGTTGGTGTGCGTCTCGACCCCGTGTGCATCAAGGAGTTTGCCGAGCGCTTGGGTCAGCTTGTGCATTCCGCCCTCGACCACCCAGACGCCGTTCGCCTCGGCCTGCCAGATCAGCGACAGGATCGCGGGGGCGTGGGTGGGGCTGCCGCCGACGTAAGTGGCGTAGCGGCCAAAGAGCTGCCGCAGGCGCGGGTCGCGGAAGCTGCGTTTGAGCAGGGTTTTGAGTGTGGAGAGCGGCGCCATGGCCGGGATCAGGTGCGGTTGGCGCAGGACGTGTTTCGTGAGTGCCGCCAGCTTTGGTTCGGGGGCCTGCATCATCGGTGCGTCGAAGGCGGCGAAGAGCTGGCGTGTGCGTCTGGTGAATTTTAGGAAGTCGGTCACGGCGGTGTCGCCGCCGAAGCTGCGCAGCGCGTCGATGGTGCGTGTTTCGTCTGCGTAGAGACTGAGTGTGCTGCCGTCGGGCCAGAAGTGACGGGCCAGTTCGTCCTGTTTGATGAGGGTCACGTGGTCTTCGACGCGGGTGCCCAATTGGGCAAAGAGGTCGTCGAAGACGTGCCGCATGGTCAGCACCGTTGGCCCCGCGTCGATGGGGCCTGCGGGCGAGGGGATCGTGCGGATTTTGCCGCCCACGACCCCGTGCCGTTCCAGCAGTGTCACGGCATAGCCCGTGGCCCGCAGCCGCGCGGCACAGGCCAGACCGGCGATGCCGGCCCCGATGATCACAGCGCGTTGGGGGGTGGGGCGGGTGACATGGGTCATGGCGTGAATATTGACTCGTGACAGATCATGTGTCCAGTATGGTTTACACTTTGGTGTAGCGCCAACGTGACAATTATCCGAGAGGAGAGCGGCATATGGGCCTGAGCACACGGATCGAGACGGCGGTAGCAGAGGCTGTGGCCGTAGGTCAGGGGGCCGGGCGTGCCACGCCGCCGAAGCTGGCGGAGGCGCTGCATTATGCGACTGCGCCGGGTGGCGCGCGGATTCGTCCGACGATTCTGATGTCTGTCGCGATGGCCTGTGGCGATGATCGGCCAGCGGTGTCCAATGCGGCGGCGGCGGCGCTGGAGATGATCCATTGCGCAAGCCTCGTCCATGACGATCTGCCGTGCTTTGACGATGCGGATGTGCGGCGGGGGAAACCTTCGGTCCATCGCGCGTATTCTGAACCGCTGGCGGTGCTGGCGGGCGACAGCCTGATTGTGCTGGCGTTCGAGACCTTGGCCCGGCAGTCGGGGCAGGCGCCCGAGCGTGTGGCGCAGTTGATCATGACCTTGGCCCAGCGGACCGGGATGCCCGGCGGTATCTGTGCGGGGCAGGGATGGGAGAGCGAGAGCGAGGTCGACCTGTCGGCCTATCATCAGGCCAAGACGGGTGCCTTGTTCATCGCTGCGACCCAGATGGGGGCGATTGCAGCCGGGCAGGAGTCCGAGCCGTGGTTCGAACTGGGCGCCCGGATTGGCGAGGCGTTCCAGGTGGCAGACGATTTGCGCGATGCGCTGTACGACGAGGCGACGCTTGGCAAACCTGCGGGGCAGGATGATTTGCACGGGCGGCCCAATGCCGTGACTGAATTTGGCGTGCAGGGGGCGATCAGCCGGTTGAAGGATATTCTGGGCGGCGCGATTGCGTCGATCCCAAGCTGCCGTGGCGAGGCGCAATTGGCCGAGATGGTGCGCATGTATGCGGAACGGTTGACGCCTGTTGTATCCCCAAGCCGCGTGCCGGGCGAATGACCATCGAGGCCCAGGACCTGCCCGCGTGGCGTGGCGGTTGGTTGAACCGACTGGTCGCGCGACCGGGTTTTCAAAGCTGGGCCAGTAAGTTTCCACTCACGCGATCACGGGCGCGGGCCGATGGGGCAGCGCTGTTCGATGTGGTGCAGGGCTTTGTTCAAAGTCAGGTGCTGATGGCCTTGGTCGAGCTGGACCTGTTCCGGCGGTTGCGCGCGGGGCCGCAGAATGCGGAGACGTTGGGACGGGCCTGCGATGTGCCTGCCGACCGGATGCAGGTTCTGTTGCAGGCCGGTGCGGCCCTAGGCTTGCTCAAACGCAAACGCGACAAGTTTGCGTTGGCCCGCAAAGGCGCCGCCCTGATGGGTGTGCCGGGGCTGGAGGCGATGATTCGGCATCACAAGGCGTTCTATGATGATCTGCGCGATCCGGTGGCGCTGTTGCGCGGGCCGGACGAGACGAAGCTGAGCCAGTTTTGGCCCTATGTCTTTGGCGGTGCCGTCGATGCGGGCGATGCGGCGATCTATTCCGACCTGATGGCGCAAAGCCAGCGGCTGGTGGCCGAGGATACGTTGCGGACCGTGTCGCTGAAAGGTGTGCAACACCTTTTGGACATCGGCGGCGGGACGGGCGCGTTTCTGGAAGCGGCGGGGCAGGCGAATCGGTCGATGCAGATGACCCTGTTCGACCTGCCGCCGGTTGTGCCCGATGCGCAGGCCCGATTCGATGCGGCCGGTATGGCGGACCGGGTGACCATTGCGCCGGGGTCCTTTCGCGAAGATGCGTTGCCCGAGGGTGCGGATGCGATTTCGCTGATCCGCGTGCTTTACGATCATGCGGACGACACGGTGCGCGACTTGCTGGCCAAAGTGCATGATGCGCTGCCCCCCGGTGGGCGGCTGATCGTGTCCGAACCGATGGGCGGCGGGGCGCGTCCGGATCGCGCCGGTGATGTGTATTTCGCCTTCTACACCATGGCGATGCAGACGGGCCGTGCCCGGTCTGCGGCAGAGATTTCTGCGCTGTTGGCCGAGGCGGGTTTTGCCGACATTCGCAGCCGCGCGCCTGCCCGGTCCTATGTCACGCGGGTTGTCACGGCGCAGCGACGCGAGTGACGCCCGTCATTGATTTTTGTCAATGTGTCTAATCTGATTGACACATATGGTTGTCTAACTAGAATGACATCTAGCGACGATCTGCCGTCCCGAGTCTGTTTCACCAGAAGCGGGACCCGGCAGTGCCAACCAAAGGGAGACAATCGTGGACACCTCTGCCGTCCTTCTCAAAGGTCCCAAGGATCTGGATGTGGACACGCTGGCGCTGACCGCGCCGGGGGCGGGTGATCTGGTTGTCGAGGTGACGCATTCTGGGATTTCCACCGGAACGGAAAAGCTGTTCTGGTCGGGTGAGATGCCCCCGTTTCCCGGTATGGGCTATCCGCTGGTGCCCGGATACGAGGCCGCCGGTGAGGTGGTCGAGGCCGGACCGCTGACCGGCTTCAAGCCGGGCGACCGGGTGTTTGTGCCCGGGTCCAACTGTTTCGAAGATGCCTTTGGCCTGTTTGGCGGTGCGGCGAAAACACTGATCACCGACAGTGCGCGGGTGACCCGCATTGACCCGCAGCTGGGCGCCGAGGGCGCGCTGCTGGCGCTGGCCGCAACCGCCCGTCACGCGATGGCCGGGATGAACAAGGCCGTGCCGGACCTGATTGTCGGCCACGGTGTTTTGGGTCGGCTGTTGGCGCGGCTGACGATAGCATCCGGTGCGCCCGCGCCGATGGTGTGGGAGATCGACCCCGCCCGCCGTGACGGTGCCCAGGGTTACGAGGTCATGCACCCTGATGATGACGCGCGCCGCGATTACCGGTCGATCTATGATGCGTCGGGCAAGTGCGATCTGCTGAACGATCTGGTGGGGCGCATCGCCAAGGGTGGCGAGATCGTGCTGGCGGGGTTCTATACCGCGCCGCTGAGTTTCGCCTTTCCGCCTGCCTTTATGAAAGAGGCGCGGTTCCGCGTGGCCGCTGAATGGACCCGCGAGGATCTGGCGGCAACCCGCGCGCTGGTCGAGTGCGGGGCGCTGCGGCTGGATGGATTGATCACACATACACGGCCCGCCGCCGATGCGCGTGCCGCTTACGAACAGGCGTTCAGCGATGGCGCCTGCCTGAAGATGATTTTGGATTGGGAGCACTGAGCCTATGAAAGACGAGCTTGATAAGCGCTCGGATGCGAGCGACGTCCCCAATCTGAAGGATTTCGATCAGCGCCTGAAGGATGAGGCCAACGAAGATTTGGCGGACGTGCTGCCGACCGAGGCGACAAAGAAAACGCAGATCATCGCGATCTATGGCAAGGGTGGGATCGGCAAATCCTTCACCCTCGCCAACCTGAGCCACATGATGGCCGAACAGGGCAAGCGCGTGTTGCTGATTGGCTGCGATCCGAAGTCGGACACCACCAGCCTGCTCTTTGGGGGCAAGGCGTGCCCGACGATCATCGAGACATCCACGAAGAAGAAGCTGGCCGGTGAAGAGGTCGCCATTGGCGACGTGTGCTTCAAGCGCGGCGGTGTGTTTGCAATGGAGCTGGGCGGGCCCGAAGTGGGCCGCGGCTGCGGTGGCCGGGGGATTATCCATGGCTTTGAACTCCTCGAAAAACTTGGCTTCCACGATTGGGATTTCGACTATGTCCTCCTGGATTTTCTCGGAGATGTGGTCTGTGGCGGTTTCGGCCTTCCGATCGCGCGGGACATGGCTCAGAAAGTGATTTTGGTTGCGTCCAACGATTTGCAGTCGCTCTATGTCGCCAACAACGTCTGTTCGGCGGTGGAGTACTTCCGCAAGCTGGGCGGCAATGTGGGTGTCGCGGGCCTGGTCATCAACAAGGATGACGGGTCAGGCGAGGCGGACGCCTTTGCCAAGGCGGTGGACATCCCCGTGCTGGCGAGCATTCCGCAGGATGACGACCTGCGCAAGAAATCCGCGAATTACCAGATTGTCGGCACCGATGCCTCGCAATGGGGCGCGTTGTTTGCCGAGTTGGGCGAGAACGTCGCCGTGGCCCCGCCCGTGCGGCCCGCACCGCTGTCTCAGGATGGGTTGCTGGAACTGTTCGACGGGTCCGAGACCGGGGCCGGTGTCACGCTGGAACCTGCAACCGACATGGACATGCGTGGCAAGAATGCCGAGCCGAAACCGTCGCTGGAGGTGGTTTATGACGAAGCATGACTTGAACGCTGTCCAAAGGACATTGGCTGCAAGCTACGCAACGGCGCGCGCGACGGATGCGTTGACCGAGGGAAGTGCCGATGTTCTGGCCCAAAGCAGGCAGCAAGTGCAGCTGACGCAGAACCTTGTTGCGCAGTGTTACGCAGTGCTGAGCGATCTGAAAGAGGGTGAGCGTTGAGCACCAAGGTCACATATGACGCGGCGGACGACGTCGAGGTGACAAAGGGTCATCCCCGCGAGGCTGAGATGCCCGCCGTAGACGCCCCTGTTGATGGTCTTGGCTGCCATTCCGGCTCCGAGATGGAGAAGGCCGCCCGCATGGCGGGCAACTCCGAGATGCTGGACAAGTTTGCCGAAGACTACCCGCAAGGGCCGCATGACAAGCCGCAAAGCATGTGCCCAGCCTTTGGGTCGCTGCGCGTCGGCTTGCGGATGCGCCGGGTGGCGACCGTGCTGAGCGGGTCGGCCTGCTGTGTCTATGGGCTGACATTCGTGTCCCATTTCTACGGCGCGCGGCGGTCGGTTGGCTATGTGCCCTTCAATTCAGAGACGTTGGTGACCGGCAAGCTGTTCGAGGACATTCGCGAGTCTGTCCATGATCTTGCCGACCCCGACAAATATGACGCCATCGTGGTGACGAACCTGTGTGTTCCCACCGCGTCGGGCGTGCCGTTGCGGCTGTTGCCGAACGAAATCAATGGTGTCCGGATCGTCGGGATCGACGTGCCCGGATTTGGTATTCCCACTCATGCCGAAGCCAAAGATGTTCTGGCTGGGGCCATGCTGAACTATGCCCGCGCTGAAGCGACAGCGGGGCCGGTGGCGGCCCCCGTGGGTGGGAAGTCTGATCGCCCGACCGTGGCGCTGCTGGGCGAGATGTTCCCGGCAGACCCCATGATGATCGGGCAAATGCTCGCGCCCTTGGGGCTTGCGGCGGGGCCTGTTGTGCCATGTCGTGAGTGGCGCGAGCTTTACGCGGCTTTGGACAGTGCCGTCGTGGCGGCGGTGCATCCCTTCTATACCGCGGCGGTGCGTGAGTTTCAGGCGGCTGGGCGTCCTGTTGTCGGGTCGGCCCCTGTGGGCCGCGATGGCACGGCGGCCTGGTTAAAGGCGATTGGCGAGGCCCATGGTTGTTCCGTCGACCAGATCGCCGAGGCGCAGAACGCTGTGCTGCCCGCGATCACCGGCGCGCTGGCGGCGATGCCGATCAAGGGGACGATTACCCTTTCCGGCTATGAAGGGTCTGAGCTTTTGGTGGCCCGCCTGCTGATCGAAAGCGGGGCTGAGGTGCCTTATGTCGGCACCGCCTGTCCGCGTACGCCGTGGAACGCTGAGGATCAGGCGTGGCTTGAGGCCAAGGGCGTGAAGGTGAAATTCCGCGCGTCGTTGGAAGATGATTGTGCGGCGATGGAAGCAGTGCAGCCGGATCTGGCCATCGGCACGACACCCGTGGTGCAGAAGGCCAAGGAGCTGGGTGTTCCAGGGCTGTATTTCACCAACCTGATTTCGGCGCGGCCCTTGATGGGACCGGCCGGTGCGGGGTCGCTGGCGCAGGTCATCAATGCCGCTATCGCCAACAAGGGGCGCATGGATCACATGCGTGAATTCTTTGAGGGCGTTGGGACCGGTGACACCGCTGGTGTCTGGGAAGGCGATCCGAATCTGCGGCCCGATTTCCGGGCGCAGAACGCCAAGAAGCTGGAACGTCAGGCAAAGGCCGCCAAGGCGGCGGAGATGATCTGATGCGGTGCCGGGTGACATACGGATGCGCGGTGCGCAGCAAGTGCGCACCCTACGTAGGGTGTGCATTCATGCGCACCATTGGCGGTGCCCCATGCTGATCATGGATCATGACAGGGCGGGCGGGTACTGGGGCGCGGTCTATGCGTTCTGTGCCGTCAAAGGCCTGCAATGCGTCATCGACGGCCCGGTGGGTTGTGAAAACCTGCCGGTGACCTCCGTTCTGCACTACACCGACGCGCTGCCGCCGCATGAGTTGCCCATCGTGACCACCGGTCTGGGTGAGGAAGAACTGGGCCGCGACGGGACCGAGGGCGCGATGAAGCGCGCCTGGGGAACGCTTGATCCGGCGCTGCCTGCGGTTGTTGTGACCGGGTCCATTGCCGAGATGATCGGTGGCGGCGTCACGCCGCAGGGCACCAACATTCAGAGATTTCTGCCACGCACCATCGACGAAGATCAGTGGGAAGCAGCAGACCGGGCCATGACCTGGATCTTTACCGAGTTCGGTATGACGAAGGGTCGGATGCCCCGCGAGGCCAAGCGGGAGGAAAGTGCGAAGCCTCGTGTCAATATCCTGGGTCCGATGTACGGCACGTTCAACATGCCGTCGGACCTGGCCGAGATCCGGCGCCTGGTCGAAGGCATCGGATGCGAGGTCAACATGGTGATGCCTTTGGGCGCCCATGTGGCCGAAATGCGAAATCTGGTAAATGCGGATGTGAACATCTGCATGTACCGCGAGTTCGGGCGCGGGTTGTGCGAGCTTCTTGCCAAGCCGTATCTACAAGCCCCGATAGGGGTCGAGAGTACCACCAAGTTCCTGCGCGCACTGGGGACCTTGGTGGGCCTCGACCCCGAACCCTTTATCCAGCGCGAGAAACACTCGACGCTGAAGCCTGTGTGGGACCTGTGGCGGTCCGTGACGCAGGATTTCTTTGCCACGGCCAGCTTTGCCGTGGTCGCGAACGAGACCTATGCCCGCGGGCTGCGTCTGTTCCTTGAGGATGACCTTGGTCTGCCCTGTGCCTTTGCCACCGCTCGGGTGGCCGGCAAGAAGACCAACAACGAGGAAGTGCGCGCCTGGATGGGCCAGAAGCGTCCCCTTGTCGTGTTCGGGTCCATCAATGAAAAGATGTATCTGGCCGAGTTGAAGGGTGGGCATGGGCCCAGCCCCGCATTTATCCCCGCCTCTTTCCCGGGTGCTGCCATTCGGCGGGCCACAGGGACCCCGTTTATGGGATATGCGGGTGCGACTTATGTCATTCAGGAGGTCTGCAACGGCCTGTTTGACGCGCTGTTTCACATTCTGCCTTTGGCCACCGACATGGATGCGGCCGAAGCAACCCCGACGACCCTGCGCCGCGACTTCCCCTGGGATGCCGATGCGCAGGCCATGCTCGACAAGATTGTCGAGCAGCACCCCATCCTGACCCGGATTTCCGCGGCCAAGACCCTGCGCGATGCGGCTGAGCAAGCAGCCCTTGCGGCGGGTGCGGACCGGGTCGTGATCGAAACCGTGCGCGCCCTCGATCCCGCCCTGGCGGGACCGGCAGAGATTAACGAACCGGCCCTCGCCGGGTCGTCAGACGACGTTTCCGAAGGAGGAACAGCATGACTGACATGACATCGAACGTGGTCACCGAGACGCCGCGGAAGCGCAGCGGGGAGAAGACCGAGTTCATGGTCTACTTCGCGATCATCTTTGTGGCGACCCTGCCGCTGGCGTGCCTGACCTGGGCGCTGGCTGCGCTGAAGTCGCGCAGCTTCACCGACAAGGGCCCGATGGCACGGGCCTGGACCCAGGCGCGGATCATCACGCCGATGATCTTCAACGCGTGATCGCGGCGGCGACATATCAATTTTCGGGCCCGCATCCGTGCGGACCCAAAAACGTCCTCGGCCTGTGTGCGCCTGCCGAGACACGAGACTGGACGCCTGGCAACAGGTGGACAGAGCCCGGAGGGGGTGACCCCAATGGACCCGGCCGCGGGGTGCGCGGCGTCAGCACTGAATTCCGGAGGAATTACTATGGCTGAAAACCTGTCTTTCACAGGTCTCACAGACGAGCAGGCGCAAGAGCTGCACGCTGTCTACATGAGCGGGCTCTGGCTTTTCACAGCCGTGGCCGTTGTCGCTCACTTGGCAGTGTACATCTGGCGTCCCTGGTTCGCGAACGGTTGGTAAGGACAAGACATGGCAAAGTTCTACAAGATCTGGCTCATTTTTGATCCCCGCCGCGTGTTCGTTGCGCAAGGCGTCTTTCTGTTCCTGCTGGCAGCGATGATTCACCTCGTCCTGCTGAGCACGGAGCACTTCAACTGGTTCGAGCTGGCAGCCCAAGGCGCTGCCCAGTAACGACCGGTCCGAAGGGATCCAAGACATGGCTGCGGGCGGGGCAAAATAGTGCGCCGCTGCCTGCCCGCAGCAAATCAATTCTGACGACACAAGACGGCTGACGTCCCCCGGGGGGCCGCGCCGCCAAACGCGGAGATGAGAGAGATGGCGTTGCTATCCTTCGAACGAAAGTATCGCGTCCGCGGAGGGACGCTGATCGGCGGCGATCTGTTCGACTTCTGGGTCGGCCCATTCTACGTGGGCTTTTTCGGGGTCACGACTGCCTTTTTTTCACTGCTGGGCACGATCCTGATTTTTTGGGGCGCATCTCAGCAGGGCACATTCAACCCCTGGCTGATCAACATCGCGCCGCCCGACCTGAGTTACGGTCTGGGCATGGCCCCGTTGATGGAGGGCGGGCTGTGGCAGATCATCACGATCTGTGCCATCGGCGCCTTTGTCAGCTGGGCGCTGCGCGAGGTCGAGATCTGTCGCAAGCTGGGCATGGGCTATCATGTGCCCATCGGCTTCGCGGCCGCGATCTTTGCCTATGTGACGCTGGTCGTCTTTCGGCCTGTCCTTATGGGCGCGTGGGGTCACGGGTTCCCGTATGGCATTTTCAGCCACCTCGATTGGGTGAGCAACACGGGCTATGCGTACCTGCACTTCCACTACAACCCGGCCCACATGCTGGCCGTCACGCTCTTCTTCACGACCACGCTGGCGCTGGCCCTGCATGGCGCGCTGATCCTGTCCGCCGCCAACCCAGAAGAGGGCGAGCTGGCCAAGACGCCGGATCACGAGGACACGTTCTTTCGGGATTTCATCGGCTATTCCATCGGCACCCTGGGCATTCACCGTCTGGGCTGGCTGCTGGCCATCAACGCGGGTTTCTGGAGTGCGATCTGCATCATCATCTCCGGCCCCGTCTGGACCGCAGGCTGGCCCGAGTGGTGGAACTGGTGGCTGAACCTGCCCATCTGGGGCGCCGATCCGCTGCCTGTCTATCAAGCTGGATTTGGGGGGTAAGATCATGGCTGTAGAATATCAAAACATCTTCACCCAGGTTCAGGTCCAGGGGAACCCCGAATGGGGCATGGACGACAGTGGCGAGATGACGCGCGAGCGCGTCGGCAAGCCATGGTTCTCGACCCTTGCGGGCTGGCTGGGCAACGCGCAGATCGGACCGATCTATCTGGGCTGGACCGGTATGGTGTCGCTGGCGACGGGCCTGATCTGGTTCGTGATGGTCGGCATCTCGATGCTGTCCCAAGTGGGCTACTCGATCCCCGAGTTCATCCGGCAGCTGTTCTGGCTGGCGCTTGAGCCGCCGTCGCCCCAGTACGGGCTGTCGATGCCGCCGCTGGATGAAGGCGGCTGGTACATCATCGCCAGCTTCTTCTTGCTGGTGTCGGTGATGACCTGGCTGCTGCGCAGCTACCTGCTGGCGGCCGAGCACAAGATGGGCAAGCACGTGTTCTGGGCCTTTGCGTCCGCCGTGTGGCTGTTCCTGGTGCTGGGTCTGTTCCGTCCGGTCCTGATGGGATCGTGGAGCGAGGCGGTGCCTTACGGCATCTTCCCGCATCTGGATTGGACGACGGCATTCTCGATCCGCTACGGCAACCTTTACTATAACCCGTTCCACTGTCTTTCGATCGTGTTCCTCTATGGCTCTGTCCTGCTGTTCTGTATGCATGGCGGCACCATTCTGGCCGTGACCCGCTATGGCGGCGACCGCGAGTTGGAACAGATCTATGATCGCGGCACGGCGACCGAACGGGCGGCCCTGTTCTGGCGCTGGACCATGGGGTTCAACGCCACGATGGAAGGCATTCACCGATGGGCCTGGTGGTTTGCGGTGCTGACCCCGATCACCGGTGGTATCGGCATCCTGTTGACCGGCACGGTTGTCGACAACTGGTTCATCTGGGCGCAAGAGCACAACTTTGCCCCCATGTATGACGGCGCATATGGCTACGAAGACTATGGGTCCTACGAAGCCTTTATCGGGCAGGAGGACTGATCATGCTTCCCAAGTGGTTCAATGACTGGAACAAGGACAACCCGACCAATGTGTTCGGGCCCGCCATCGCCGTCGGCATCGTGGGCAGCGCTGTCTTTGTCGCCGCGCTGGTGGTGACCTGGGGCAACCCGTACCAGACCGAAAGCATGCAAACCGGCCCACGTGGCACGGGCATGTCGGTGCCGGAGTTCAACGTGTCACGTTTGGCCCCGGATCCGGATATCGAAAACTACTACACCGAGGAGCCGTACATTCCCGAAGGGGGTGAGGAACTGGCCCGGGACATTTACGAGAATGTTCAGGTGCTAGGCGATCTGACCGAGGACAACTTCAACCGCGTGATGCTGGCCATCACACAGTGGGTGTCACCGGAAGAGGGCTGTGCCTATTGCCACGGTGATGTCGATATCTCGGAATATGGCGCGGATGACCTTTATACCAAGGTGGTCAGCCGCCGCATGATCCAGATGACCCAGAACATCAACGAGAACTGGTCGGGTCACGTCAACGCGATCGAAGAGGTGGGCGTGAACTGCTACACCTGCCACCGCGGTGAGCATGTGCCCAGCAACATCTGGTTCAATGTCACGCCGGTGAACGAGAATGTCAGCGGCTGGGCGGCGGATCAGAACCGTGCGACGGCGATGAGCCAGTCGACCTCTCTGCCGTCATCGGCGCTGGAGGTTTACCTGACCGACTACGACAGCCAAGTGAATGTCCACGATCTGGACAGCCGCGTGGCCGGTGTGCCGGGTATCGACGAGGGTATCGCCACCATCCAGAAGACCGAGATGACCTATTCGCTGATGAATTACTTCTCGAACTCGCTGGGTGTGAACTGCGTGTTCTGCCACAACAGCCGCGCCTTCCATGACCCCGGCCAATATACACCGCAATGGGGTATCGCGCAGTTGGGCCGCCAGATGGTGATCGAGATGAACCAGGAATACCTGATCCCGCTGAAGGACACGTATCCTCCGGAGCGTTTGGGTCCGATCTTTGCCGACGCGCCCAAGGCGGCGTGCAAGACATGCCACAAAGGGTATCAGCGTCCGCTTCAGGGCATGAACGTGATTGCCGACTGGCCGGAACTGGCGACGACCGAAGCGCCTGTTTACGAGTGATGTGTTTGGCGGAGGACACCTCCGCCTTACGACCTGTGCCCGATCCGGGCGCACCAAGATGTGACAGGGGCGGATCTCTTTGCCCCTGTGACGCCAGGCGCGGGTCATCGGCTTCCTTGACCCACGTGCGGGATCGTTGATCCCGGTTCCCTTCCTGTTGGCTACAGGAACCTGGCGTCGTGCTTGATGCGTTCAGGCACGGCGCCTTTTCGCCCCGGGGGTCCGCATGGCAAGGCGGGCGGGGCCGCAAGTGGAGGATGTGCGCAATGACTGACATGACGACCAAGACACCCCTGCTGGACAAGGTTGCGGGGCCTGCCGACCTCAAACGGCTCAGCGATGCGGAACTGACGCAGCTTGCGACCGAGTTGCGCAGCGATGTGATTGACGCGGTCAGCCGGACAGGCGGCCATCTGGGATCGTCCCTGGGTGTGGTCGAATTGACCGTTGGCATTCATGCCGTGTTCGACACTCCGCGCGACAAGCTGATCTGGGATGTGGGTCATCAGTGTTATCCTCACAAGATCCTGACGGGCCGCCGCCACCGCATGGGCACCCTGCGCCAGAAGGACGGGTTGAGCGGGTTCACGAAGCGGGCCGAGAGCGATTTTGATCCCTTTGGCGCGGCGCATTCCTCAACCTCCATTTCTGCGGCGCTTGGGTTCACCGTCGCTCGCGATATGGGGATGCCCACAGGCGATGCGGTTGCCGTGATTGGCGACGGTTCGATTTCTGCCGGCATGGCCTATGAAGCGTTGAACAATGCAGGCCACGAGGGGCGGCGGTTGTTCGTGATCCTGAATGACAACGAGATGTCCATCGCGCCGCCCACGGGGGCCATGAGCACCTATCTGTCGAACCTCAGCCGCAATTCGCCCTTTGCCCCGCTGCATGCCATTGCCGAGGGGATGGAGGCCGCGCTGCCCAAGCCGATGCGCGATGGCGCCCGCCGCGCCCGCGAGATGGTGACGGGGGTGGAAAGCCGCGGCACGTTCTTTGAAGAGTTGGGATTTGACTATATCGGGCCGATTGATGGTCATAACATGGAGCAGGTTCTGGGCGTGCTGCGCGCGGCCCGGACGCGGGCGACGGGCCCCGTGCTGATCCACGCCTGTACGGTCAAGGGCAAGGGCTATGCCCCCGCCGAGGGGTCCGCTGACAAGTATCATGGCGTGTCCAAGTTTGATGTAGAGACCGGCGAGCAATCGAAGGGCAAGAGCAATGCGCCCTCCTATACGTCGGTGTTTGGGGAGACATTGACGGATCTTGCGTCGAAGGATCCGTCCATCGTGGCCGTGACTGCGGCCATGCCCTCGGGCACGGGTGTGAACAAGATGGCGGATCGGTTCCCGGCGCGTGTGTTCGACGTGGGCATTGCCGAGCAGCATGGCGTGACCTTTGCCGCCGGAATGGCGGCCAGCGGTTTGAAACCGTTTTGCGCGATCTACTCGACCTTCCTGCAACGCGGTTATGACCAGGTGGTGCATGACGTGGTGTTGCAGGGTCTTCCGGTGCGGTTTGCCATCGACAGGGCCGGCCTGGTGGGCGCCGATGGGGCGACCCATGCGGGGTCCTTCGACATCGGTTATCTGGCGTCGCTGCCCGGCATCGTGGTCATGGCCGCCGCCGATGAAGGAGAGTTGGTGCATATGGTCACCACCGCTGCCGCGCATGACAGCGGACCTATCGCCTTTCGCTACCCGCGCGGCAATGGGCGCGGGGTGGAGATGCCCGAAGAGGGCAAGGTGTTGGAGATCGGCAAGGGCCGGATGATCCAGGAGGGTGAGGACGTGGCGCTGTTGTCGCTGGGCACCCATCTGGATGCCTGCGAACGCGCCGCTGCGCGGCTTGAGGCCGAGGGGCTGTCGGTGTCCATTGCCGATGCGCGCTTTGCCAAGCCGCTGGACATGGAATTGATCCGGGCGCTGGCGGCCAAGCACGATCTGTTGGTGACGGTCGAACAAGGCGCCATGGGCGGCTTTGGCGCCATGGTGTTGCAGGCGATGGCCGCGGACGGGCTGCTGGATCAGGGGCTGAAAGTGCGTACGCTGCATTTGCCCGATCGTTTCATCGACCAGGCCAGCCCGGACGAGATGTATGCTGACGCAGGCCTGACGGCCGAGGATATTGTCAATACGGTGCGTGACGCGATGGGTAGGACCGAGACCAACGTGGTTGACCTGATCGCAGGCGAATAGAGCTTCATTGTTCCGACAAATATGCCCGCCGGAGGCTCCCGACATCAGCTGTTGGACCCTCCGGGGTGGTATTTTCAGTCAGAAGAAACACGTGCCCGCGCGTCGGCAGCTTGTTGGGGGAGCCCGGACTTTTCGTAGACATCCGCCAGCATCGCATTGAGCGGTACGCCCTCGGGGTCGAACGTGCGGCGCATTTCCAGCACCTGCTGAGCCTGTGACGTGCGTCCCGCGCGGATGAGTGCGTCGAGGTGGATCTGTTCGAACAGGTCGCGCTGCGCGTGGCTGCCCCCGCATTCGGAGAGGCGCGGCAGGGCCTTGCCCAGAAACCGGATGCAGTCTTCGTAGTCTTCTGCTGCGTGGGCGGCGATGCCGTGGGCAGCCCAAAGCGCCACATCGCGCCAGACCTGCCAGTCGTGTCTGTTCTCGTCCCCGGCGCGGGCTTCGATGGCCTTGAGCAGCGTTTCGCTTTCAGGCCTGTATGTGCGGCCCAGGGCGTAGAGATATTGCAGGGTCAGGAATGGGCTGGTCGTGTCGGCCCCGCGCTTTGCGATATGGTCCGCCACGTCCTGCCAACGGTCGCCCACATCGACCCCCGCGAACTCGATCCGGGCGAGCAGGGACACGGCGCCCACCTGATCTTGGGAATAGTCCCGGTTTTGGTTCCACACATGGCTGTCGTAGGCCGCCAGCAGGTCCTCGATCCGTCCGGCGGAGATGTAGAACAGCGCGAGGTGCCACCAGTTGTGGCTGTGCATGAAGCTGTTGAGGTCGGCCCAGTGGTGGGCGACGGATTCCAGGAAAGCTGTACCTTGCGCCACTTGGCCGCGGGTGAGGTAGATATGGGCCAGCGCGTGATGCGCCCAGGGCTCGCTTGCGTCGAGGCTGAGCGCATGAAGCGCTGCCGCCTCGGCGTCGTCGAGCAGGTGGCATTCTTCGAACCCGAATGCCAGCATGCCGTGGGCGTAAGCGATGTCCTCCGCCTCGGGCTGAGCCTTTTGCGCGATGCGCAGCATGGCGGGGAAGTCGCCGATGTTGAACGTGTGGTACTGGCCCAGCTTCAGCATGACCATGTCGCGGGGATAGGCGCTGACCGTCGCCTCGCACAGCTCGATCAGTTTGGGGATGTCGCCCGCGACGAACAGGCGGGCGGCTTCGACAGCGGCCTGTTCGCGCGGGGTGAGGTCGGTTGCGTGTCGTGCATTGTCGAGGAAGGGTTGCGCCAGCTTGGGGGCTGCGGGCGCTTCGAGCAGCATGTAGAGGATGGCGGCATAGGCGTTGGCGAGCCCGTTTTCGGGGTCGTTTTTCGCCGCCGTGAGGATGTTCGCCGCCTTGGTCTGGAAGCTGATGAAGCCGTGTACGAAATCGTCGATCCCCTCGCGGGTTCCGTCGCGCGTGCAGGTGATGGGCAGGCCATAGAGGTCTTGCATGGTGCCTCCTTCAGATCGGGTGTTTGGCGGCATAGGCGCGCAACAGGGCCGCGACCTGATCCGGTGCGTCCCAGTGGATGGAATGCCCGGCGCCTTCGAGGATGTGATGCGGCAGGTGGCTGAGCACGGCCAGCACATGGTCGGGCGGGACGATCAGGTCCTGCGCGCCGATCAGCACCTGCGTGGGGCAAGTGGGGCTGGCAAGTGCCGTGCCATCAAAGCCGCGCAGGGCGGTAAGCTGATGCTCCATCGCGTCTGCGGATTGCGTGTGGGGGTAGGCAAGGGCGTCGGCCACGGCCTGGTCCACCGCGGCGGGGTCGTGATAGACGCGCGGATTGAAGAGCCAGGGAAAAAGGGCCCGCAGCCAAGTGTCTTCGGGCGCGTTGCTGCGCCGGATCGCGATAAGCGTCGCGAAGAGCGCGGTGTTGCGGGGCAAGCGCACGGGTGCGGAGGCCGCGATATGGGTCGAGGCCATGCGCTCCGGCACTTCCTGGGCCATGTGCAGCGCGATGATCCCGCCCATGGAATGGCCGATCACGTGGTAACGGTCGTGCCCCAGGTGGGTCATCAGCGCCAGCGCGTCCTTGCACATCAGGTCGATGCTGACGGGCGCATCCCACGGGGCGGTCTGCCCGGTCGTGCGGTTGTCTGGCATGACGCATGTGAACCGGTCCCGCAGCAGCGGGACCAGGGGCGTCCAGCTGGCGTGGTCCGACATATACCCCGCCAACATCAGAAGCGGCGGGCCCTGTCCGGCGACTTCGTAGTGCAGGGCGATGTCGTCGCGCTCAAGTGTCGGCATTGAGCTGGCTCCAGGTTGGCAGCAGGTCGTTCGGGGCCGGGGTCGCTGCGTAAACGCCGCGCGCGATGGCACGGCTTAGGCAGAGTGCTGCGGCATGGCCAATCAGGGTCAGGTCGTGGGGCGCGGTCATGGGCCGGGCGCCGGTCGAGACACTGAACACAAGATCGCCGTCGCCGGGGCTGTGGGCCGGAACGCAGGCCCGCCCGATCCCGTCATGGGCGGCGATGGCCACCCGTTGGCATTGCGCCTTGTCGAGCGTGGCGTCCGTCGCGACAATGGCGATGGTCGTGTTGGCGTGTTCCATCATGGCCGTTGTCTTGCGGCTGTCATGGACCCGGCCGAGCCCCGATGCCGTGTCCGGGCCGAGCCCCCCGAACTCACCAGCAATCTCGAACGGTGCCGCCCAGAAGTGCCTGTCCCCCGGCGTCGTGACGCTGCCCATGGGGTTGGCGGCAACCATCGCGCCAACGGTGATCCCGGTGTCGAGGGTCATGGACGCGGTGCCGAGGCCCCCCTTCATCATTGCCGTCATGGCCCCTGTTCCGGCGCCGACCGTGCCGATTGGTGTGCTGTGCGTTGTGGTGTCATAGGCCGCACGCCCAAGGGCCGGGTAGGGGGTTTCGGTCCAGTCCTGATCTCCACCTGACAGGAGATCAAAGATGATGGCCCCCGGCACAAGCGGGACGATGGCGTTGCCCACGCGGTAGCCGCGCCCTTGCGCCCGCAGGCCCGCCACCACACCCGAACAGGCGTCGAGCCCGTAGGCCGAGCCGCCCGACAGCACCAGCGCATCGACCTGTGCGACGGACTTGTCCGGCGCCAAAAGCTCCGTCTCGCGTGTCCCCGGTGCGCCGCCCTGGACGGAGACCGACGCGGTGAAAGGCGTGTCGGCGGTCAATACCGTCACTCCGGATTTGAGATTGTCGTCCTGGGCGTGGCCGACCTTGAGCCCGGCAATATCCGTGATCGCGTTTTGCGGGCCTGGGGTCATTTTTGTTTTCCTGCCTCCGGCGGTGGTATTTTTGGTCAGAAGAAACTTAGATCCGCGGTTTCGCGGCCGCAGTGGCCGGATCGCCGGTGTTGGGCACGCCCTTGGGTTCGATCAACAGGACCTTGCATTCGGTTTCCGCGCGGGGACGGTGGGTGACGCCCTTGGGCACGATGAAAACCTCGCCCGCTTTGACGGGCTGGCTGCGGTCTTCGATGTCCATCACCATCTCGCCCTCGAGCACGAGAAAGAAGTCGTCGGTGTCGTCGTGCAGGTGGAAGGGGAATTCGCCCTGGAATTTGACCACCATCACCTCGTTTTCGTTGTAATCGGCAATGACATGGGGGTCCCAATGGGTGGAGAATTGCGCGAGTTTTACGGCGAGGTTGATGGGTTGCATTGCGATCTCCTGTGCTGGGGCCATCATGCCCGAACGCGGCACATCTACAAGAGCCGGGATCCGTGTGCTTGCGCCAGCCAGTGTCGACCCTTCCCGAGTGTTGGCGTATTCTGGTGACTTGTTTGTGTTGCCAAAATATCAGGCCACGCAAGGGGAGCGGATCCAATGATTGCCTATGTCACTGTTGGTGTTGATGATATCGCGCGGGCGGAACGGTTTTACTCCGCGTTCCTTCCAGCCTTGGGCTACACATTGGAAAAGTATCACGGCGATCTGAGTTACGCGTTGCCGGTGAAACCTGGTCAGCGTGGCGTTCATCCCGAGTTTTATGTCAAATCTCCGTTCAACGGAGAAGCCGCCACGGCCGGGAATGGTACAATGGTCGCGTTTGAGGCGCGCAATCAGGGCCAGGTGCGTGACCTGCACGCTGCTGCTCTTGCCGCGGGTGGATCGGACGCAGGTCAGCCGGGGTTTCGTGCCGCCTATGGGCCGCGTTTCTTCGTCTGCTATTTGCGCGATCCTCAAGGCAACAAGATCGCGCTATTTTCCAGTGATCCGAACGAGCCAGGCCGGGATGACTGATGTTTTTTGTGCGTTCAGATACAGCGCCCACCATCCACTTCCATCGCCACCCCGGTGATCATCGAGGCGGCGTCGGAGCACAGGAACGTCGCGGCGGCCCCCATGTCCTGCGGTGTTGAAAAACGGCCAAGGGGGATGGTCGAGAGGAACTTTTCGCGCGTCTCTGGTGTGTCCTCACCCATAAAGGACTTGAGCAGTGGTGTCTCACCCGCCACGGGGTTGATGGCATTCACGCGCACACCGTGGGGGGCGAGCTCGACGGCCATCGCCTTGGTTGCCGTGATCATCCACCCCTTGGAGGCGTTGTACCAGTTGAGCCGGGGCCGCGGGCTGACCCCGGCGGTCGAGGCCACGTTGAGGATTGCCCCCGCGTGCCGCGCCTTGAAGTGAGGGACGAGGTGCCGGGCCGTCAGGTAGACGGATTTGGCATTCACGGCGAGGACGCGGTCGAAATCCTCTTCCGTGACGTCTTCCATCGCTTGCGGCAGGTGGGTGATACCCGCGTTGTTCACCAGGATGTCGAGATGGCCAAAGGTCGACAGTGCGTGTCCGGCGAGCGCTTGGACCGACATGTTGTCCGATACGTCCACTTGGGCTGCAACCGCACCGATGTCCGCCGCCACGTTCTCGGCCCCGGCGCCATTGATATCGGCGACCATAACTTGGGCCCCTTCAGCGGCAAAGGCGCGTGCGATCCCTTCGCCAAAACCGCTGGCGGCGCCGGTCACGATGGCTGTCTTGCCTTCAAGCTGCATCTGTCGTCTCCCTTTCGCTCGACGCATGATGGTGGAGCGCCCCGGTTTTGCAAGCCTCAGGCCGTCGCCCGGCCACCGGACTGGTCAAAGCAGAAACCGGTGGTAAAGCTCGCCTCGTCCGACGCCAGCCAGCAGGCCATGCCCGCAATCTCGTCCACGGTGCCGAAGCGGCCCATGGGGATCTTGGATTGCATGAAGTCGATATGCTCTTGCGTCATCTGGTCAAAGATGGCGGTGCGCACGGCGGCAGGGGCAATTGCGTTGCAGGTCACACCGCTCGTCGCCAATTCCTTGCCCAGCGATTTTGTCAGGCCGATCACACCCGCCTTGGAGGCGGAGTAGGCGGGGGCGTTCGGGTTCCCCTCCTTGCCGGCGATGGATGCGATGTTGATGATCCGGCCCCAGCCCTTGGCCCGCATGACGGGTGCCGCCGCGCGGTTGCAATAGAAGACGGCGTTGAGGTTGAGGTCATGCACCTTCAGCCATTCGTCCACCGGGTAGTCCCATGTGGTGGTGTTGGGCCCGGTGATCCCGGCCGAGCAGACGAGGATGTCGGGGGCGGCCTCTAACATGGCTGCGCTGACTGCATCCGCATCGGTGACGTCGATCTGGCGGGTGTCCATGTCAAGGGCGGCCAGAGCGTCGGCGTTGATGTCCCAAACCTCAACCGTGCCGCCTTCGGCCTTGATGCGCGCGGCGATGCCGTGCCCCAGGCCCGCCGCACCGCCGGTGATGACGGCCTTGCGTCCCGCAAATCGGTTTTCGATGATCATATGCTATCCTTGTCGTATTCGGCGGTATGAACAGGCCCATCCGGCGCGTGGGCGTCCAGGCTACGCCGATAGGCAATGCATCCGCGCAGGAATGTGTCCCAGGGTGGAATGGCAATCTGACTGGAGTCGGTTTCGGGCAGCGCGCCCCACAGCTCTGGGTGATACCAGCACAGGTCGTGGCCGCTGCTGTCACGATGGGTGCGGATGGCGTCACGCAGACGCTTGACCTCTGCAATTAGGGTTGCGCGGTCCATGTTTTCTAGATCTTCGTCCATGTCTGTCCTATCGCTCTGGTGCACGGCGCATGTTTGACACCTTGGGATTTTGGTCTGATCGGATGCGTGCGGCGCGCTCAGCCATGATGCGCGGCGACTGTCTTGAGGGTTGAAAAGCCGTAAAGCGCCTCGAACCCCTTTTCGCGGCCATGGCCCGACTTGCCGACGCCGCCAAAGGGCAGTTCTACCCCGCCGCCCGCGCCGTAGTTGTTGATGAACACCTGGCCTGCGCGCAGTGCCTTGGCCAACCGCATCTGCCGTGCGCCATCGCGGGTCCAGACGCTTGCCACCAGGCCGTAGTCGGTGCCGTTGGCGATGCGCAGCGCGTCTTCTTCGGTGTCGAACGGGATCAGAACCTGGACGGGGCCAAAGATTTCGTCCTGCGCCAGCACGTGATCTTCGGGCACATCCGCAAAGAGTGTGGGCAGGACATACGCGCCGCTTTCGGGGGCATCCTGCAGACGTCCTTGGGCCGCGACGGTCAGGTCGGCGCCTTGGTTTAGAAATCCCTCCACGATCTCTTTTTGCCGGGTCGAGATCAGGGGACCGACGCGCAGATCCGACAGAGCGGGGCCGACAGTGAGGTCTTGGTACGCGTTGCGCATGCGCGCGCGTACTGAATCGTAAATACCCCTTTGGACAAGGATGCGCGACGAGGCGGAGCAGGTTTGCCCGGCATTCTGTATCCCGGCATTCACGAGGAACGGCAGGGCTGCTTCCAGATCGGCATCATCAAAGACGAGCTGGGGGGATTTGCCGCCGAGTTCCAGCGTCACGGGCACCACGTTTGCTCCGGCGGCTTGTTGCACCAAAGCGCCTGTGCGCACCGATCCGGTGAAGCTGATATGCTGGACGCCGGGATGCGCCGCCAGTGCGGCACCTGCCTCTGCACCCAGTCCGGGAACGACGTTCAACGCGCCGTCGGGCAGCCCGGCCTCTGCCGCGATATGGGCGAAGGCGAGGGCGGTCAGGCACGCCTCTTCTGCCGGTTTCAGGACACAGGCATTGCCCATGGCCAGTGCGGCGCCCACGCTGCGCCCGATGATCTGCATGGGGTAATTCCACGGCACGATATGCCCCGTCACCCCGTGCGGCTCACGCAAGGTATAGACGGTGTAGCCGTCGAGATAGGGGATCGTGTCGCCCATCACCTTGTCTGCCGCGCCGCCATAGAATTCCATGTAGCGGGCCAGGGCCACAGCGTCCGCGCGGGCCTGCGTCAGCGGTTTGCCGACATCCAGTGCCTCCAACGTGGCGAGGGTTTCGACACGCTCCAGAACGCGGCGCCCGATCTCGGTCAGGATACGGCCCCGTTCGGTGGCGCTCATACGGCCCCACGCGCCCGCCCGTGCGTCATGGGCTGCGCTCACGGCGGCGTCGATATCCGCGCGTTGCCCATTGGCAATATGCGCCAAGGCACTGGAATCGCTTGGATTGATCAGCGTCAACGTGTCCGCTGCCGCCACGCCGCGCCCGCCGATCAGCATCAGGGACGGATCGAACCAAAGCGGTGGTGTCATCTAGCTGTCCTTTTCCGCCATGCCGAACATCGCGCGCCACTGTGCGGCGCTCATGTTCTGACGGTAGTCTTCTGTCATGGCGGGGTCGAGCACCTCGATCAGCACGCGGTTTTCAAGCCATATCTCGACACAGGAAAACGGACCACGGTTGCAGGTGCGGGCTGTCCAGCCGTTGTGCGCGCCGATGGTCAGAAGCTGCGGTTCGGGCAAGGCGGACGTCAGGCAAATATGGGTGGCGACAGGGCTGTCGCTGAGGGGGCCCGGGGCAAAGGCGATCTGGTCGGCACCGCGCTGCACGTGCGTGCCAATGGGATACACCTCGATCGCGGTGCCGTCATCCGCGGCATCGAACGCGATACACGCGCCGGGACAGGGCGGAAAGGGCAAGGCCGTGCCGCCCATGACATGGGCGAGGACCGTGGCCACATGTTGGGGGTCATGGGCGTCGATGGACAGGTGAGCAAGGGTCATCTCACGGCCTCCGGCAGTGTTGGTGCGGCATTGATCAGTTGCCGGGTGTAGGGGTGCTGGGCCCGTGCAAAGACGGCATCTGTCGGCCCTTGTTCCACGATCTTGCCGCTTTGCATCACCAGCACGCGGTCGGTGATGGTGCGCACGACGCTCAGGTCGTGGCTGATGAACAGATAGGTCAGGTCGTATTGGCGGCAGAGATCGGCGATCAGGTCCAGTATTTGCGCCCGCACCGACACGTCCAGCGCGCTGACCGCTTCGTCAAACACCACCAGATCGGGCCGGATGATCAGGGCGCGGGCGATGGCGAGCCGCTGGCGTTGCCCGCCAGAGAACTGGTGGGGATACTTCTGCGCATCCTCGGGCGACAGGCCGACATCGGTGAGCGCCGCGGCGATGCGCGCGTCGCGGTCCGGCGGCCGCGCGTCCAGCAGGTGAAAGGGTTCGGAGATCAGCCTGTCCACCCGGTGGCGGGGGTTGAAGCTGCCGTAAGGGTCCTGAAACACCACTTGCATCTTGCGCCGCACGGTAGGTTCCGTGACGGGGGTGCCGTCGAGGGTGATGGCGCCCGCCTGCACCGGCTCAAGCCCCAGAATGGCCCGCGTCAGCGTGGATTTGCCGCAACCGCTTTCGCCCACGAGCCCGACCCGTTCGCCGCGCTTGATGTCAAAGCTGACGTGATCCACGGCACGATGCGTTCCTGCGGGGACAAACAGGCGCGTGCGGGGGAGGATGTAGTCGCGCACGACATCATTGACCTGCAAGAGCGGAGCGTTCCGTGCCCCTTCTGGCAGGTCGACGCTGTGGTTCGAGGCGGCCAATAGCGCTTGGGTATAGCTGTGCTGCGGTTTGGCCAGCAGGTTGGATGTGTCGCCTGCCTCGACCACTTCGCCATGGCGCATGACGGTGATCCGGTCCGCCATCTCGGCCACGACGGCAAGGTCATGGGTGATCATCAGAAGGCCCATGCCATCCTCGGCCGCGAGCGCCCTGAGCAGGTCGAGGATTTGCGCCTGCGTTGTGACATCAAGGGCGGTCGTCGGTTCATCGGCAATCAAGAGCTTGGGACCGCACGCGATGGCAATGGCGATCACCACGCGCTGGCGCTGACCGCCCGACAGCTCGTGCGGATAACGGGCGAGCGGGATTTCCTGCAGCCCGACCCGGTCCAGCACCTCGCGTGCCCGCGCTTTCGGGTCCATATCGGCGCGGTGCAGGCGCACAGTTTCGGCCACTTGTGCGCCTATGGTCTGCACGGGGTTGAGTGCCGTCATGGGTTCCTGGAACACCATGCCGACCAGATCCCCACGCAGGGTGCATAATGTCGCCTCATCCAGCGCGAGCATGTCGTGACCGTCGAGCATGATCTGGCCAGAGGCGGTCGCCGCTGCGGGCAAAAGCTGCATCACGGCCAGCGCTGTCATGGATTTGCCCGACCCGCTTTCACCAGTCACCGCCACAACCTCGCCCGGCGCGAGGGTGAGCGAGACGTTGCGCAGGATCGGCGCGCCTGCGATGGACAGGGACAGGCCGGAGATGTCGAGCAGGCTCATACCCGCGCCACCCGCAGTTTCGGATCAAGCGCGTCACGCAGCCCGTCGCCCAGAAGGTTCAGGCCCAGCACCGTCAGGATGATTGCCAGACCCGGCACCAGCGCCATGTGCGGCGCGATGCTGACCAGCGTTTGCGCGTCGGACAACATACGCCCCCAGCTTGGCGTCGGGGGCTGGGCGCCCAGCCCCACGTAGGACAGCGCCGCTTCGGCAAGGATGCCGAGGCTGAACTGGATCGTCGCCTGCACGATCAGCAGGTTGGCGATATTGGGCAGGATGTGTTCCACGCTGATCCGCGCGGCCCCCTTGCCCGCCACGCGCGCGGCGAGGATGAACTCGCGCGCCCAAAGCGGCAGGGCGCCGCCGCGTGTGACCCGTGCGAAGACGGGGATGTTGAAGATGCCGATGGCGATGATCGCGTTGACGGCGCCTGCGCCGAAGATGGCCGTGATCAGGATGGCGATGACCAGCGACGGAAAGGCAAAGATCAGGTCGTTGCCGCGCATGATCACCTCGTCCACCCAACCGCCCTGCCGTGCGGCGGCCCAAAGGCCAAGCGGCACGCCCAAGCCCATGCCGATGCCAACGGCGACGCACGCGACGGCGATGGAGGTGCGCGCGCCGACCATGATCATGGAAAACAGGTCGCGGCCAAAATGGTCGGTACCGAACCAGTGCGTGCCGTTGGGGGTTTGCAGCTTTTCGGGGATGTTCATCGCGCCGTGATCGAAGGGGGTCCAGACAAAGGACAGCAGGGCCGCAATGACCATCAGCGCTGACAGAGCGCCGCCCAGGATCAACGTTTTGTTCATGTGCGCGCCCTCAAGCGCGGGTCAACAGCGGCGTAGGCCAGATCGACAAGGAAATTGACCACGATGACAGCGAACACGAGCAGCATGGTTACACTCTCGACCACGATCAGGTCGCGGGCCGAGATGCTTTGAAAGATCAGCCGCCCGAGGCCGGGCAGGTAGAACACCTGTTCAATGATGATCCCGCCCGCCAGCAGGAAAGAGAATTGCAGCCCAAGGATGGTCAGCACCGGGATCATCGCATTGCGCAACCCGTGGCGGCGCAGGGCGGCGCTGCGGCTCAGCCCCTTGGCCCGGGCGGTGCGCATGAAATCCTCGTCCAGGACGTCGAGGAGGGAGGATCGCATGACGCGCGCGAGGATCGCCGCTTGGGGCAGGGCCAGTGCAACGGCGGGCAGGGTGAGGGACTTCATCGCGGCCCAGAAGCCTTTGTCCCATCCGGCAAAGCCGCCCGCGCTGAACCAGCGCAGGTTGATGGCAAAGATCAGGACAAGCATCATGGCGAACCAGAAATTGGGTATCGCGATTCCCACTTGCGTGGCCCCCATGACGCTGACATCGCCCGGCTTGCCCCGACGGGACGCGGCATAAATGCCTGCGGGGAACGCAATGAGGGTAGAGAGCGCCAGCGCGTAAAGCGCGAGCGGCAGCGACACCCAGAGCCGGTCGGCAATCATCCCGGAAACGGGCGTGCGGTACTGGTAGGATGTGCCGAAATCGCCCTGCACCATGCCGCCGACCCAGGACAGGTAGCGTTGCCATTTCGGTTGATCGAGGCCGAGTTCGCTGCGCAGGGCGGCTAGCGTATCCTCGGCGGCATTGATCCCGAGCATGAAGGAAGCCGGATCGCCGGGCGCCACTTCGATCACTGTAAAGATCACCAGTGACGCGATGGCGAGGCTGATGATCAGGGAGGCGAGCCGTTTGAGGGTGTAGCGCAGCATATGCTGCAACGTTAGGCGGGCGGTTCGGTGCAGGCAAGCACGTCGGTCAGCGCGCCCAGATCGCGCGCGATCGTGGCCAAGGCCAGTCCTCGGATGGTGGCGACATAGCACTCCTGCGACCAGCCGCAGGTCTGTGTCAGGTTCTCCCAATTCCGGACCGACAGGAGCGTCCATAGCAGGTCTGTCGCCTGTTCGAGTTCGGTGTCGGCGGGCAATGTGCCATCCTCGGCCAGCGCATGGATGGCGGCCGCGCACCCCTCGCGCATGTCCTGCATCCGGGTCGCCCAGGCTGCCGCCGCTTCCGGGTCCGTATCGCTGACCGCCATGATGGCGCGCGCCACGCCGTAGATCTTGGGGATGTAGTTGCCCCAAGCGGTGACAAAGACATCAAGCCGTTCCGCCCCGGACCGGGCACCGCGGCTGGGGGCAAGGGCAGCATCCACCTGGTTTTGCTGATCCTGATACCGCGTGGCGGCGACCAGCAGGTCGGTGCGGCTGGGAAAATGCAGATAGACGGCTTGCCGGCTGATCCCGGCAGCCCGCGCGATGTCGGACATGGTGGGCAGCTTGGCACCGGGTGCTTCCAACAGCTTGAGCGTCGCCTGAAGGATTTTGGTCGGGGTATCCGCGAGATCACTTGACATGCTGTAAAGAAGCACATAGTTGACAGGCTGTCAATTGACACTGTGTCAAGCAAAGCAACGGAGATTTCAAAATGACCAAGCGCATTTTCATCTGGGTGGCACATCCACGGGCCGGATCGCTCAACGCGGCACTGGCAGAGCGCTACGCCAAGGGCGCCCGCGCCAAGGGAGCCGAGGTGCGGATCATGCACCTGTCGGACATGGCGCCGGAAACCGGGTATAGCGAAAACGCCGATCTGTCGCCGGACCTACAGGTCTGGCAGGACAATATCCGCTGGGCGGATCACGTGATGATCGTGCACCCTTATTGGTGGGGCGCGATGCCTGCGCAGGCGAAGGCGGTGATGGACGCCGGATTGCAGTCGGGCTTTGCCTACAAGTATCACGGGCGCGGTTTGGGATGGGACAAGCTGCTGGATGGACGGACCGGCGATGCCATCATAACCGCGGACACGCCAACGTGGCTGGATACTCTTATCTATCGCAGTCCGGGCCGACGCGTTATGCGCAACCAGGTCATGAAATTTGTCGGTGTAAAGCCCCGCAAGGTTGTTCTGCTTGGATCCATAAAGCTGGCAGATGACGCCAAGATCAACCGCTGGCTGTCACAGGCCGAAGAGATGGGAGCAACCGCCGCGTGACCCCCTCGTCTTGGGCGGCGCGGCACCTATCTGTGGGCGATGCTGCCGCGCCCCCTATTTATCGGGTCCGAGATTTATCGTGGATCATCCTATGGCATGTGGCACCCGTTGCGGGTGCCGCGGGTCTCGACCGTGATCGACCTGAGCCGGGCCATGGGCTGGTTGCCCCGCGACATATACGTGCCCAGCCCTCGGGCCAAGCCGGACACCCTGACGATCTGGCACACGCCTGACTACATCGCGGCCCTTCATGCCGCCGAAGCCGCGCAGGCCGTGACCGCAGACGTGCGCAACCGTCATGCGCTTGGCACATCCAACAACCCCGTCTTTCCCGAAATGTACCGCCGCCCGGCCACTGCGGCGGGCGGTTCGCTTCTGGCCGGTGAATTGCTGGCCGAAGGCGGCATCGTCTACCATCCCGCCGGGGTACGCACCACGCGATGCCGGACCGGGCCGGGGGGTTTTGCTACCTCAACGACCCTGTTCTTGCGATCCTGTCATTGCGCCGCAACGGGGCGCAGCGGGTCGCCTATGTAGATATAGATGCGCATCACCCGGACGGCGTCGAAATGGCGTTTGCCGATGATCCGGATGTGCTGATGATCTCGGTCCACGAGGACGGGCTGTGGCCGCGCACCGGGCGCCTGGGCGCGACAGAGACACTGGTCAATCTGCCGGTGCCACGGGCCCTGAATGATGACGAGATGGCGATGGTCCGGGATGACCTGATCCTGCCGCGGGTCTCAGCCTTTCAACCGGATGCCATCGTGCTGCAATGCGGAGCGGACGGGGTCGAGGAAGACCCGCAAGCGCACCTGTCGCTGTCGAACAACGCGCATTGGGCTGTGGTTCGCGCCCTTGTCGGCATGGCTCCGCGGCTGCTTGTCCTGGGTGGTGGGGGATACAATCCCTGGTCCGTCGGGCGGCTTTGGACCGGGGTTTGGGCCACATTGAACGGCTACGAAATCCCGGATCGCATCGAGCAGAGCGGTCAGGATGTACTGCGCGCGCTGCGCTTTGACGGCAATCGAAGGGGCAAGAACCCGCCCGATCACTGGTTTACGACCTTGCGCGACAGCCCTCGGAACGGACCGATCCGGGACGAGGTACGCGATAGGCTGCGCCAGATCAGGGGATAACATGTTAACATGTCGCGGCGCACTGCCAGCGGGATCAGCCACCATAGTCCGCATCACTGACCTGTTCCAGCCAGGTTGCGGCACCGCCATCCATCGCCTCCTGCATCGCGATATGGGTCATCGTGGTCTGCGGTCCCGCGCCGTGCCAGTGTTCGACGTTTGGCGGAATCCAGACCGTGTCACCGGCCCGAATGACCTGCGGCGCCTCCCTGCGCAGGCATATGAGCCCTGCACCTTGGGTCACGTGCAGCGTCTGGCCCAGCGGATGCGTGTGCCAGGCCGTCCGCGCACCCGGCGCGAAGTGAACCGACAGGGCCTGCAACCGGGCAGGCGCTTCGGCAGATAGGATTGGATCCTGCCAGACGTCACCGGTGAAGTAGTCGGGATTGGCGCGGATACTGGCGCGGCTGCCCGCCTGATGGATGATCATGGTTTTTCCTCGCACTGCCCAGCTGGCTTTGTATCCCCGAACGGCCCCTTGGCAGATGGACCCTTCGGGGAGGATTTTTTGAAACAGAGAAGCAGAAACCGGTCGCCTAGTCGGCCCAGCTTACTCCAGTAAGGTCTGTCGCCTGCGTTGGCGCGTTGGTCCACAGGCCCTGCACTTCGGTCTTGGCCACCGCAAGCTGCGCCAGTTGGAACAGGTAGCCGTTGACCGCATCGTTGGCGATGATCTCTTGCGCCTTGGCCATCAGGTTGGTCCGGGTGTCCGGGTCCGTGGTGCTGTTCAGCGTTGCGATCAGTTCCTGGAACGCAGGGTTGTCATATTGGAAGTAGTAGTCGGGATTGGCGTAAATCCCGATGTCCATCGGCTCGGTGTGGCTAACGATGGTCAGGCCGAAATTCTTGCCCCGAAACACGGTTTCGAGCCACTGGGCCCATTCGACATTGATGATCTCGGCCGTGATCCCGACCTCGGCCAATTGGGCTGCGATGATCTCGCCCCCGCGCCGCGCATAGGAGGGGGGCGGGAGGTGCAATGTTGTCTCGAACCCATCTGCCATGCCCGCTTCGGTCAGCAGGGCGCGGGCTTTGTCGGGGTCATAGGCCGATCCGCCTGTGAGATCGATATAGGCCGGATTGTGTGGCGCGAAATGGGTGCCGATGGGAGTGCCATAGCCGAACATCGCGCCGTCGATGATGGCTTGCCGGTCGATGGCATGGGCCAGCGCCTGCCGCACGCGCAGATCATCAAAGGGTGCCTGCGCGTTGTTCGTGGACAGGATCGTCTCGCCTTCGGTCGAGCCGATCAGGACCTGAAAGCGCGGATCGGCCTCGAATTGCGGCAGGTTTTCGGGCGCGGGGAAGCCGACGAACACGTCCACATCTTCGGCCATCACAGCGGCAAAGGCCGCTGTGGGGTCGGAGATGAATTTGAACGTCGCCTCCGTCAGGGCAGGGGTGTCGCCCCAATAGCCGTCATATTGACTGATGCGGATACTGTCGCCCTGTGTCCAATTGTCGAACTTGAAAGGGCCGGTGCCGACGGGTTGCTGCTTGATGCTCTCGATGCTTTCGGGGGCGACGATGACGGCATCGCCCCAGGCGAGATTGAAGAGCAGGTTGCCGTTTGGCTCAGTCAGCGTCATCCGCACGGTTTGCGGATCGACAACCTCAACGGCACTGATCGCAGCATAAAGCGCCTTTTGCGCGTTTGCGCTGTCTTCGGCCAGGATGCGGTCGAAGGTGAACTTGACGTCTTCGGCGTCCATGGTGGTGCCGTCGTGGAACGTTACTTCGTCGCGCAGGGTAAAGGTGTAGCTCAGCCCATCGTCCGAAATCTCCCAACTTGCTGCGAGACCCGGCACGACCGACCCGTCGCCCATAAAGCGGGTCAGCCCCTCGAACACATTGGAATAGAGCACGGAATCAATGGCGCCTGCGGCTGCCGAGGTCGGATCGAGATGCGGAGGTTCAAGCTGCATCGCCACGGTGATGTCAGACTTTGCCCAGGCGTTTGAGGCCAGAGCGATGGCGGCGGTGGTCATCAGCAGTCGGTTGAACATGGCGGTCTCCCCTGTCGGTCCGGTTCAATCACAGCTTTCCCCCAAACGTGGCGTCGCGCAAGGGCAGTGCGCCTTTTGTTCAGTGGCGCGCGCGTCGCAGGGCTGGTATCTGCGCCGGCGAAGAGACCAGCGAAAGGCCCGTAGATGAGCGCGACCGCCCGCAAGACCGCCCCGTTGCCCGATGACATTCGCGCCATGAAAAGGGGGACGCCGATTGTCAGCCTTACCGCCTATACCACGCCTATGGCGCAGATGATGGATGCCCATTGCGACTTTGTCCTTGTGGGCGACAGTGTGGGTATGGTGCTGCATGGCCTGTCCTCGACCCTGGGCGTGACGATGGACATGATGGTGATGCACGGGCAGGCGGTCGCGCGGGGACTGTCCTCTGCCATGATGGTGATCGACATGCCCTTTGGATCCTACGAAGAGGGGCCGGAACAGGCGTTTCGCAATGCGGCCCGGCTCATGGCAGAGACGGGGGCGGGCGCGGTGAAGCTGGAAGGTGGTGTGGCCATGGCGGGCACCATCGCGTTTCTTGTGGCGCGCGGCATTCCGGTGATGGCCCATGTGGGCCTGACCCCGCAATCCATCAACACGTTGGGCGGTTACAAGGTGCAGGGGCGTGGCGATGCCGGTGCAACGCTGAAAGCGGATGCGAAAGCGGTGGCAGAGGCCGGTGCCTTTGCCGTGGTGCTGGAGAAGGTGCCCGAAAGCCTTGCCAACGCCATCACGGGCGCGATCGGCATCCCGACCATCGGCATCGGCGCGTCGGCAGGTTGCGACGGGCAAATCCTGGTGGTCGACGACATGCTGGGCCTGTTCACCGCCTTCAAGGCGAAGTTCGTCAAACGCTATGCAGAACTTGGCAAAGACGCCGAGACCGCCATTGCAGCCTATGCCGAGGACGTGCGCGCGCGGCGTTTTCCCGGCCCCGAGCACGTGTTTGGCGATGGCGTTGCCAGGACCAAACCATGACCGCGCCCATCGTGCGCACGCTACCCGAGTTGCGCCAGATGACCCGCAGCTGGCAGCTGGCAGGCGAACGCATCGGCGTTGTGCCGACCATGGGCGCGCTGCATGACGGGCACCTCAGCCTTGTTGCGCGGGCCAAGGAGATGTCGGACCGTGTGATCGTCACGATCTTTGTGAACCCCAAGCAGTTCAACAGCCCGGAGGATCTGGCAAACTACCCCCGGACCGAGCACGAGGATGCGCGCAAGCTGGAGCGCTTTGCCGTCGATGCGATCTATGTCCCGGACGGCGCGCAGATGTATCCCGACGGGTTTGCCACCACCGTCAGCGTCGATGGTTTGACGAACGTATTGTGCGGCGCGCACCGACCCGGTCACTTCGACGGGGTCGCAACCGTAGTGACGAAACTCTTCACCCAAACCTCGGCCGACCTGGCGTTTTTTGGCGAGAAAGACTTTCAACAGTTGCAGGTGGTGCGGCGGCTGGCGCGCGACCTGGATCTTGGGGTCGAAGTGGTGGGGTGTCCGACGATCCGCGAGATCGACGGGTTGGCCATGTCGTCCCGCAACCTCTTGTTGTCAGACCAGGCGCGCAGCCGCGCGTCTGCGCTGAACGAGGTGATGGAGGACATGGCGGATAAGCTGGGGCAGGGCGCCGCGATGGATGATCTGCTGCCAAAGGCGCAGTCGCGGCTCGCTGCAGCGGGTTTTGGCGACATCGACTATCTGGAAATGCGGACAAAGGACACACTGACCTTGATCGAGCGCGCGGACACGCCCGCCCGGTTGTTTGCCGCTGTTTACATGGCCGGTGTACGGCTGATCGACAATATCGACGTGCCCGTGGCGAGGTAGCCGGAGTTTGGCGCAAACGCCGCGATCACCGTGTCAGAGATCGCGCAAGACCGGAGCGTCAGAGCTTGCCAAGCGGGACCTTGAGCGCCATGTCGCCAGCATCATCGCGCGGGATTTCACCGGCGCGCATGTTCACTTGCAGGGCCGGGATGATCAGGCTTGGCATGGCGAGCTGTTTGTCCCGTTCAGTGCGGAATTTGATGAAATCCTCTCGCGTTTTGCCGCCCCCACGTGGATGTTCTTTTCCCGCTCTTCGGCCACTGTCGTTTCCCAGGCAATTGCGCGCCCGCCGGGTCCGTAATCGTGGCATATGAACAAGCGCATCGCATCCGGCAGTGCGAGAACACGCATGATGCTGTCATAGAGCTCACCCGCATCGCCACCCGGAAAGTCAGCGCGGGCTGACCCACCGTCCGGCATGAACAGCGTGTCGCCCACGAATGCCGCGTCCCCCATCACATGCACCATGCAGGCCGGCGTATGGCCGGGCGTATGCAGGGCAAAACAGGTCATCGCGCCGACCTCATAGCTGTCACCATCTTCGAACAGCGCATCGAATTGGCTGCCGTCACGCTGGAATTCGGTCCCTTCATTAAAGACCTTGCCGAACGTGTCCTGCACCTCCGTGATCTTGGCGCCGATGCCGATCTTGCCGCCCAAAGCCTGCTGGATGTAAGGCGCGCCTGACAAATGGTCGGCGTGCACATGGGTTTCGATAATCCAGTCCAGCCGCAGATCATTGGCGCGGATATGGGCGATCATCTTGTCTGCGCCATCGAAATTCAGCGCCCCGGCGGCATAGTCGATATCCATGACCGCATCTATTGCGGCGCAGCCGCGGCCGTCCGGTTCCTGCACGACATAAGAAATCGTGTTGGACCGCGCGTCAAAGAACGGGGTCACATTTGGATGGCAGGTCATGTCTGGTGTCACGTCTTGTCCTCCTTTTCAACCGGCCCGCCTTGCGCTTCCCAGGTGGAAAACCCGTCGCGCAGGTGCGCCGCATCAAATCCCATATCTTGCAATGTGGCCACGGTCAGGGCCGATCGCCAGCCCGACGCGCAGTGAAACAGATAGGTCTTGCCCGTCTGGCCGAACACATCCTTGTGGTAAGGACTGTCCGGGTCCACCCAAAACTCGATCATGCCCCGCGGCGCGTGACGGACCCGGGGATGTACCCGCTGCGTTGGCGTTCGCGGATGTCCCGGATATCCACAATCACGACATCCGGATCCGCTACCATCTTGATGGCATCCGTCGTCTCAACTTCCTTGATGCGCGACCGGGCATCGGCGACCATCTGGGCAGCAGTTGTCTTGAGTGCCATCATCACCTCCGGATTTCGATGCGAAGTCTGCCAGCGCACCGCTTGCGCGGCAAGAGCCTGGTATGGGTGGTAATCCAAGTTATGTTATTTTCTGATACTGAAAAATCCTTGCTACACGAAAGGCATCAGCACTGGCTTGGTGCTACAACATCCTGACAAAGCTTACAAAGCCGCTGGACGTCGCACGTCTTCTCCGATGATCTGTCGAAACACCACAAGAAAGATTGCCGATGTCCTTTGTCATTGACCCCCCGAAACAGGCCAGTATCGCAGTTGCCGGTTCGAATGACCGGTTTCCGGTACGCCGTATTTTCTGCGTCGGTCGCAACTATGCAGTTCATGCGCGTGAGATGGGCAAGGACCCGGATCGCGAGCCGCCGTTTTTCTTCACCAAACCGGCGGATGCGGTGGTCGGTAGCCCCTGCACCGTTCCTTATCCGCCGCTGACGAAAGACCTGCATCATGAAATCGAGCTGGTTATCGCCATCGGCGCGGGTGGCGCAAAGATAGCGCC
>NZ_CP019316.1 GCF_001969365.1 Tateyamaria omphalii
GGGGCGGGTCGAGCAGGATGACGTCGAAGCGGTCCTTGATCGTCTCCAGCCCGTTGCGCAGGCGGTCGAGGACGAACGCCTGTTCGCGCGCCATGCGGGCGGCGAACTCATATTCGGCGTCGTAGAGACCGAGGTTGGCGGGGATCAGCGCGATGTTGGGCCAATAGGTGGCGCGCAGGGCGTAGCTAAGGTCTTGTGGCCCGCCGTGGCGGAAAAAGGGGTAGAGCGTATCCTCCTCTTCATCGACATCCACGTCGGGGTTCAGGCCAAAGACGGACGTGGTGCTCGCTTGGCTGTCGCAATCCACGACGCAGACACGGTAGCCTTGCAGCGCGAGGTGCTGAGCGAAGTGGCACACCATGGTGGATTTGCCGACGCCGCCCTTGAAGTTCTGGATGGCCAGAACCATCGCCGGGTCGCTGTCGGCGCGGTGGGGCAGGGTGCCGAACACCTGCCGCATGCGATTGACATCAGCCAGTGAATATCCGGTCCTTCGGCCCGTGTTAGGGTCTTTTTCCGGCATGGGAAGGCGGCCGTCCGCTTCAGCATCCCGGATCAGCTTGTCACTGCGCCCGACCATGTCGGCCGCGCGTTTGACATTGAAGCTGAGGTCGAGCGACTTTTGCGCACCCGGCGCATAGAGCCGGTCGCGCAGTCTTTCGATTACGGTGGACGCCCGTGTGGCGAGTTTGTCCAGCTCGTCGAGCGAGACGGGGGGTAGGGCGGACTGCTCCATTTCGGACCTCTTTAGGGGGTATTGATCCGAATCATGACGGGTGCGGGCCTTTGCCTCAAGTGCAAACTTTGGAAGGGAGGGGCGAAAAAAGCGGAAATTGGCGGGTGCGGCCTCAATGGTCGGAAATCGGCTGACCATTGCTGTCTGTGTGGAAGTTTAGCGCGGTTTTTGCGCTATAGAACACACCAAGTATGCCCTCGGGTTCTGTGCGCCAACAATTGCCAGCGAACACCCTTAAAATCTCAAACAGAAAGCACCCCTTATTCTGATTTCATAGTGTTCTGTGTTCATCCGGATCAAAGCCCTGATTTTCTTGGAAAAAGCGGTTCTGATCCTTACATCCTGGGATCGTTGGGCTTACGTCTCGGGGCGGTTACTCCTACATCTCGGGGCGGCAAACCTTACGTATCGGGTGGGCAGCTATTCTTACGTTTTGGGTGAGTCTTGTGACCGACTCAGCCCTTTGTTTTTTGGGTGTTATTCGAATCACTTGGCCGACACCCTGAATCCTTCCCGCTTGTTTAACCTTACAAATTGGGTGCAGCCCTTTTTGTAGACGCAGGCGTCGCCCCCCGTTATTCTTACGTCACACTGCCCGTCAGAGGTAAGAGAAGAGCAGCATGGCGGATCGCCCGACCCAATCCTACCGGACCATTGACGCCCGGCCAAATGCGCAAAGCCTGGTGAAGCCGGGTGAATTGGTGGACCTGGTCGAGGTCACGCCGCTGACACTGGCCGACCGGCGTATCTATAACCAGCTTCTGGAGAATGCGTGGGACGCGATTGAGAAACCCGTGACGCATGTGATCTCCAAATCCGATCTGCGGGGGTCGCACAATTCCAATGACAGGGTGGGGGAGTCGGTCGAGCGGTTGATGTCGGCCATCGTCAAGGTGAAGGTCACGCATGAGGGCGAGGACGCCATCGAGCGGGTGCAACTGCTTGGTGGCAACATCGAGACGACGCGCCGTGACGGTGTGCTGGAATACGAGATCCCGCAGCGGCTGCGCAAGATCATCAAGGATTCGACCGTGTTCGCACGCCTGCAACGCGAGGTGATGTTTGCGCTGAGTTCGAAATATGCGCTGACGCTTTATGAGATGATCCAGAAGCGGGGCAACCTGCGCTATCGGTCCTCGGAGAAATTTGCGCTGGATGATCTGCGCGGGGTGCTGGGGGTGCCCAAGGGCAAGCTGACGTCATGGTCGAACCTCAAGCTGCGGGCAATTGAACCGGCGGTGGCCGAGGTGAACATGCTGTCGGACTATGTGGTCGAGATTGAGCCGGTGAAGACCGGGCGCCGGGTGACGCATATCGAGTTGAAGTGGTGGCGCAAGGATGGGGCAGGGACGGCGGAGACGGAGCGGGAGTTGGCCTTCTCCAAGGTTGGGCGCAAGGCCCGGATGACGAACACGACCGAAGACCTGAAACCCCGGCCCGCGTGGTTGGAGGCTGCGGGGCCCGCGCTGCGCACCGAAACCTACGAGACGGCGCGGCTGCGCCATCCGGGCTATGACATCTATCACGTTGAAAAGGAGTGGCGCGCCTGGGCCGCCACCAAAGAGCCGCCGCGCGATGCCGACCGCGCGTACCTCGCGTTCTTTCGAAGCTTTGCGGAAAACAACCCGCTGCGCTAGCGTGGTCCCATGAACTCCGTCCGTTTCCGTCTGTTGATCCTGGCCCTTGCGCCGATGGTCGTGCTGATGCCGCTGCTGCTGTTTCTGGGCATGACGCGGTGGACCGCGGATTATGACGAGGTGCTGATAGCAAATGTCGAAAGCGATCTGCGCATCGCGGAGCAGTACCTGTCACGCCTGATGGTGCAGACCGGGGACGAGTTGCAGGCGGTCGCGGGGTCGGTCGAGTTTGCGCAGACGCCGCCCGCTGGGTTCGATGCGTTTTTTGAAGACAAGCGCGCAGAACTTGAGCTGGACTTTCTGTACTACCTGCCGCGCGACGAGGTGACGGACCGGTGGCCCGTTGAACAGAGCGCGGCCAATGGGCAAGGCCGGACCGAAATCGACATTTTCAGCGGTGAGGCGTTGGCCGCGATATCACCAAACCTCGCCGAGCGCGCGCGCCTGCCGCTCATTGAAACCGAAGCAGCCGTGCCCACCGACCGCGTGGTCGAGGATCGGGGTATGGTCATTCACTCGGCGACACCCGTGACCTTGCCGGGGCGCGATGGCGTGCTGGTCGGGGGTGTGCTGCTGAACCGCAACCTTGGCTTTATCGATACGATCAATGCGCTGGTCTATCAGGATGCCGTGGCGGGCGGGTCGCGACAGGGGACTGTCACCCTGTTTCTTGAGGATGTGCGCGTGTCGACCAATGTGCGCCTCTTTGAGGATGTGCGCGCCCTGGGCACGCGCGTGTCAGCCGCGGTGCGGGGCGAGGTTCTGGGCGAGGGGCGGACCTGGCTGGACCGCGCTTTCGTCGTGAACGACTGGTACATCTCGGGCTATCTGCCGCTGACGGACAGTTTTGGTGACTATGTCGGCATGCTCTACGTCGGTGTGCTGGAAGAGCCGTTTAGGGTTGCCAAGCGCAACGCCTTTCTTGCCATCCTTGGCGCATTCATCGCGGTGCTGCTCTTGTCGGCGCCGGTGTTCCTGCGTTTGGCCAAGGGGATTTTTGCCCCGCTCGAACGGATGACCCACACCATGTTTCTGGTGCGTCGCGGCAACCTGTCGGCGCGGAACGGGCAGGGGGGCGGCACGGGCGAGATTGGCGAGGTGGCGGGCCATCTGGATGACCTGTTGGATCAGGTGCAGGAGCGGGACGAGGAATTGAACGTGCGCGTGGCGCAACGCACTGCCGAGTTGCAACGCGCCAATGAAAAGCTGGAAGAGACGTTCCGGCAACTGGTGATGAGCGAAAAGCTCGCCTCCATCGGCGAGATCACGGCCGGGGTCGCGCATGAGATCAACAATCCGGTGGCTGTCATTCAGGGCAATGTGGATGTGATCCGCGAAACGCTTGGCGACAAGAGTGATGCGATCCGCACCGAACTGGGCCTGGTGGATCGGCAGGTCGCGCGTATTCAGAGCATTGTCGCAAGCTGTTGCAGTTCGCGCGGCCCGGAGATTTTGCCGATGTCGACCGCAGCGTGCAGGTGGGGCCGGTCATTTCCGACTGCCTGGTGTTGGTCAATCACGTCGTTTCGCAGACCGAGATCCAGGTGCACACCGACCTGACTGCACTGAACGAGGTGCGCATTGATCCCGGAGAGATGCAACAGGTGCTGATCAATCTGATCATGAATGCGGTGCAAGCGATGGGCGGGCAGGGGACGTTGTCCATCCAGGCCGAGGATGCTGCGCAGGACGGTGTGCCGGGCGTTCGGGTAGCTGTGTCAGACACGGGCCGGGCATTGCGCCCGAGCGGATCGACGATGTCTTTGCCCCGTTTTACACCACCAAGCGCGCGGAGGGGACGGGGCTGGGCCTGTCGATTTCTCAAACCCTGATCCAGCGGGCCGGGGGCCTGATCCGGGCGCGCAACCGCGCGGCGGGCGGTGCCTGTTTCGAAGTCTGGCTGCCGATGGCAGAGCAGGACGAAACGCGGCTGACACACAGTGCGTGAGCCGCGACTCGGAGTGTTGAAAACTACGTGATTCTGGGTAGGTCTCCGTTCTGTCAGGCTAGGTTGACAATTTGTCACAGGGGCGGGGTCTGAACTGTTGTTCGCTAACAGTATGCAAACGGATACCGTTCCCGTTTTGCGTGAAAATGCTAGAGCACCGAAAACCTTGGGAAAAATGAGACAAATATAAAATCATTTACAAAACCCAAGATGAAGCAGAACAAAAATTTACAAAAAAACCCAATAACACCAGCAGGCAAAGCATGGTTTTACAGAACCGTGTATGGTGATCCTCAACAGGCGAGTACAACACGCCCCGGGTGATGAAGCCGATGCAAAGCGGATCAGAGCCCAAACCGGAGGAGACACCATGAACATTCAAAGCACGCCGAATGCGGCCACTTTCCCGCCGTCCGAGGACACCAAGGCCCGCGCCCATCTGGACGCTGACGGCTATGCCAAGATGTATGCCGCGTCTGTCAACGACCCCGAAGCGTTCTGGGGCGAACAGGGCAAGCGGCTGGACTGGATCAAGCCCTATACAACGGTCAAGAACACGTCGTTCGCGCCCGGAAATATCGACATTCGCTGGTTCGAGGATGGCACGCTGAACGTGGCGGCCAACTGCATCGACCGGCATCTGGAAACGCGCGGCGATCAGACGGCGATCATCTGGGAACCGGATGACACGTCCAACGTCGCGCCGAAACATATCACATACCGCGAACTCCACAGCTCTGTTTGCAAGATGGCCAACATCCTGGAAGAGCTGGGCGTTCGCAAAGGCGACCGGGTTGTCATTTACCTCCCCATGATCCCGGAAGCCGCTTATGCGATGCTGGCCTGCGCCCGCATCGGTGCAATCCATTCCATCGTGTTTGCCGGTTTCTCCCCGGACGCGCTTGGGGCGCGGGTCAACGGGTGTGACGCCAAGGTCGTCATCACCGCGGATTACGCGCCCCGAGGCGGACGGGAGACCCCGCTGAAGTCGAACACCGATGCCGCGCTGTTGCACTGCAAGGACAGCGTGAAGTGCCTGGTGGTCAAGCGGACCGGGGGCCAGACCACCTGGACCGACCGCGATTATGATTACAACGAGATGGCGCTTGAGGCGTCGGACTATTCCGCCCCGGCAGAGATGAATGCCGAGGATCCGCTGTTCATCCTTTATACGTCAGGCTCAACCGGTCAGCCGAAGGGTGTGGTGCACACGTCGGGCGGCTATCTGACCTATGCCGCGATGACCCATCAATACACGTTCGACTATCACGAGGGCGACGTGTTCTGGTGTACCGCTGACGTGGGTTGGGTCACGGGCCATAGCTATATCGTCTATGGCCCGCTGGCGAATGGTGCGACCACCATCATGTTCGAGGGCGTGCCGACCTTCCCTGACGCGGGGCGCTTCTGGGACGTGTGTGAGCGTCACAAGGTCACGCAGTTCTACACCGCGCCCACGGCGATCCGTGCCCTGATGGGTGCGGGCAACGAGTGGGTCGAAAAGTATGACCTGTCGTCCTTGCGCCTGCTCGGCTCGGTCGGTGAGCCGATCAATCCCGAAGCCTGGACCTGGTATCACGAGGTTGTCGGCAATGGGAAATGCCCCATCGTCGATACGTTCTGGCAGACCGAAACCGGTGGTCACATGCTGACCCCGCTGCCGGGTGCCACGGACCTGAAACCCGGTTCGGCACAGCAGCCGTTCTTTGGCGTGCAGCCGGTTGTTCTGGACCCGCAAAGCGGCATCGAAATGGATGGCAATGGGATCGAAGGGGTGCTGTGCATCAAGGACAGCTGGCCCGGTCAGATGCGCACCGTTTGGGGCGATCATGAGCGGTTCGAGAAGACGTATTTCGGCGACTACAAGGGCTATTACTTCTCGGGCGATGGCTGTCGTCGGGACGAGGATGGCGATTATTGGATCACGGGCCGCGTGGACGATGTGATCAACGTGTCCGGACACCGGATGGGCACGGCCGAGGTTGAGAGCGCGCTGGTTGCGCACGCCAAGGTCGCGGAAGCTGCCGTGGTTGGGTATCCGCACGAGGTGAAGGGGCAGGGTATCTATGCTTACGTCACCTTGATGAACGGCGAAGAGCCCACGCCCGAGCTGCGCAAGGAGCTGGAGGTTTGGGTCAGGACCGAGATTGGCCCGATTGCCAAGCCCGACCTGATCCAGTGGGCCCCCGGCCTGCCCAAGACACGCTCGGCAAGATCATGCGGCGGATCTTGCGCAAGATTGCCGAGGATGACTTTGGCGCACTTGGTGACACGTCCACGCTCGCCGATCCGTCGGTTGTTGATGATCTGATCGAAAACCGTATGAACCGGAGTGACACATGATGGACGGCGCTCAAGTCACGGCGACATCGCCCGTGTTCATCCTGCTTGGACCGCCGGGCGCCGGGAAGGGCACGCAAGCCCGGATGTTGGAGGAGGCGCATGGGTTCGTGCAACTTTCGACCGGAGACCTGCTGCGGGCCGCTGTTGCGGCAGGCACCGACGCAGGCAAGGCCGCGAAGGCGGTGATGGAAGCGGGCGGGCTGGTCAGCGATGATATCGTCATTGCGATCCTCAAGGACCGTCTTGCCGACGATGATTGTGCCCGCGGCGTGATCCTTGACGGTTTTCCACGCACCACGGGCCAGGCCGAGGCACTGGACCAGCTGTTGGCCGAGAGCGGGCAGCACATCAACGCGGCGATCAGCCTTGAGGTTGATGATGCGGCGATGGTCGCCCGGATTTCGGGCCGGTTCACCTGCGGCAATTGCGGCGAGGGCTATCACGATCTGCACAAGCCGACGGCGGTTCTGGGCACCTGCGACAAGTGTGGCAGCACCCATATGAAGCGCCGGGCCGACGACAATGCGGAAACCGTGGGCCAACGCCTGACGGAGTACCACAAGCAAACCGCACCCCTGATTGCCTATTACGACGGCAAGGGTGTGCTGCAATCCCTGAACGCGATGGGGTCTATCGACGTGATCGCATCCGAGCTGTCGGGGATGGTGAAGGGCGCCGCCACCTGACGCGCGGCGTGTCCTGACAGATGTACCAACGCGGCGCGTGTTTGGCCGCGCCTGCCCCGCGTGTGCGTGCGCGGCAGGGTGGTCCCGGCGTGTCCGGGGCCGCGTATGAGCCGCCGATGATCTGCATCAACGCATGTCGGGTTTCGGGGGCGCAGACTGGAGGAAATATGCAGTGACCGGAGGTTCCGGACACCTGCACCGACCGGTGGGGCCAAGCGCGGTCCCGTATCGAAACCAAAGGAGGAGCCGCAATGGCGGAAGAAACCACAAACATGTCCCGAGTGTCCGAAGCGGACAAGGGATATTGGGCGGCAAACGTCCGTATGATTCTGATATCACTGGTCATTTGGGCGCTCGTGTCCTTTGGCTTTGGCATTGTCCTGCGCCCGCTGCTCAGCGGGATTTCCGTGGGCGGCACCGACCTGGGCTTTTGGTTCGCGCAACAGGGATCAATCCTGGTCTTTCTGGTGCTGATCTTTTTCTACGCCTGGCGGATGAACAAGCTCGATAAGCAATACGGCGTGGAAGAGGAATAACACGATGGACCAGTTTACCCTTAACCTGCTGTTTGTGGGCGCGTCATTCGCGCTGTACATCGGCATCGCTGTTTGGGCCCGCGCGGGGTCTACAAGCGAGTTTTACGCCGCCGGACGCGGCGTGCACCCCGTCACCAACGGGATGGCCACCGCCGCTGACTGGATGTCGGCTGCGTCGTTCATTTCGATGGCGGGCCTGATCGCGTTCACGGGCTACGACAACTCGTCCTTCCTGATGGGGTGGACCGGTGGTTACGTACTCCTCGCGCTGCTCCTCGCCCCGTACTTGCGCAAGTTCGGCAAGTTCACCGTGTCCGAGTTTATCGGCGACCGGTTCTACAGCTCGACCGCGCGTCTGGTGGCCGTGATTTGTCTGCTGGTGGCGTCGATCACCTACGTGATCGGTCAGATGCAGGGCGTCGGTATTGCGTTCGGTCGCTTTCTTGAGATCGACACGACCTGGGGTCTGTTGATCGGGTCCTGTGTTGTGTTTGCCTATGCCGTTTTTGGCGGCATGAAGGGTGTGACCTATACGCAGGTGGCGCAATATTGCGTGCTGATCACCGCGTATACGATCCCGGCGGTCTTTATCTCGTTGCAGCTGACGGGCAATCCGATCCCTGCGCTGGGTCTGTTCGGCACTGTTGAATCCGGTGAGCCGCTGTTGGCCAAGCTGGATGCCATCGTCACCGACTTGGGCTTTGCCGAGTATACGGCAGCGCATGGATCAACCATCAACATGGTGCTGTTCACCCTGTCGCTGATGATTGGTACGGCTGGTCTGCCCCACGTCATCATGCGCTTCTTTACCGTGCCTCGCGTGTCTGACGCGCGTTGGTCCGCCGGTTGGACACTGGTGTTCATTGCCCTGCTGTATCTGACTGCGCCAGCGGTGGGTGCCATGGCGCGCCTGAACATTTCGGAACTGATGTGGCCCAATGGCACGTCGGGTGAGGCTGTGAGCGTCGAAGCCATCGACAGCGATCCGGAATACGCGTGGATGGCGACGTGGCAGAAGACCGGTCTTCTGGATTGGGAAGACAAGAACGGCGACGGCCAGATCCAGTACTACAACGACGCGAATGCCGAGTTGCAGGAACGTGCCGCGGCCAACGGTTGGGAAGGCAATGAGCTGACCAATTTCAACCGCGACATCCTGGTGCTGGCTAACCCCGAGATCGCGTCCCTTCCGGGCTGGGTGATCGGCCTTGTGGCGGCGGGTGGTCTTGCGGCGGCCCTGTCCACGGCGGCGGGTCTGCTTCTGGCGATCTCGTCTGCGGTAAGCCACGACTTGCTCAAAGGGCAGCTGACGCCGAACATGTCAGAGAAATCCGAGCTGCTTGCGGCCCGTATTTCGATGGCGGCGGCGATTGTGGTGGCTGTGATCCTGGGTTTGAACCCGCCGGGCTTTGCCGCGCAGACGGTGGCGCTGGCCTTTGGTCTGGCGGCGGCCTCGATCTTCCCTGCGCTGATGATGGGCATCTTCTCGACCCGCATCAACAATGTGGGGGCGGTTGCCGGGATGTTGGCCGGTCTGGTCGTGACCTTGCTGTATATCTTCCTGCACAAGGGCTGGTTCTTTATCCCGGACACCAATCTGTTCACGGATGACAACCCGCTTCTGGGGCCGGTCAAGTCGACATCGTTCGGTGCGATCGGGGCCATGGTCAACTTTGTCACCGCCTATGTGGTGTCGGGCATGACCAAGGAAACCCCGCAAGAGATCAAGGATCTGGTGGAAAGCGTGCGTATCCCGCGTGGAGCGGGTGCCGCAGCGGCCGACCACTAGGGCCTTTGGGCGCATCGCAGCCTCTCTTCCCTGCGATGCGCCTTGAAAACACCGGCCTGTCCGCGATGTCCGTGGGCAGGTCGCTTTCTTGACCGGGAGGTTGACCATGTCGTCGCAGGATCTGACCGTGTTGCCGGTGGACGAGTTGATGACCCGCGAGCCGGTCACGTGCGCGCCTGACGCCACGATCCGCGCAGCTGCGGAGTTGATGGCAGAGCGCCATATCTCATCTGTTTGTATCATTGATGCGCAGGGCTTTCGCGGCATCGTCACGGTGCGTGACATCAATGCCAAGGTCGTGGCGGGTGGGGTGCGCCCGGATCAGCCCGTGGCCGAGGTGATGACGCCTGCGCCCCTGACTTTGCCTCCGGATGCCTTGGGACTGGACGTGCTTCACATGATGATGGAGCGGCGCATTGGCCATGTGCCGATTGTCGAGGGCGGGCGGCTGTTGGGTATCGTGACCCAGACGGACCTGACCCGATTTCAGGCGCTGTCGTCGGCGGAGTTGGTCCGTCTGGTGGCCGAGGCGCAGGATGTGCCCGCCATGGCGGAGGTCACCGCGCGCATTCCCGGCTTGCTTGCCCAACTGGTCGGTGCAGGCACACGTCATGATGCGGTGACGCGTTTGATTACGGACATTGCCGATACGGTCACACGCCGGTTGCTGACAATGGCCGAGGATGAGCTGGGTGCGCCGCCTGTGCCCTATCTGTGGCTCGCCTGCGGCAGTCAGGGGCGGCGCGAGCAGACGGGTGTGTCGGATCAGGACAATTGCCTGATCCTGTCTGATGATGTGGCCGAGGGTGACATGGTGTATTTTGCGCGGCTTGCGCAGATCGTAAGCGACGGGCTGCATGCCTGTGGCTATGTCTATTGCCCCGGTGACATGATGGCGACGAACCCGCGCTGGTGTCAGCCGTTGCGTGTGTGGCGCGGGTATTTCGAGGGTTGGATCGCCAAGCCGAACCCGGAGGCGCAGATGCTCGCCTCGGTCATGTTTGACTTGCGGCCCATCGGTGGGGATGAGGCCCTGTTTGGCGATTTGCAGACAGACACGCTGGCCAAGGCGGCGCGCAATTCGATCTTTGTGGCGCATATGGTCGCCAATTCATTGAAGCATGCGCCGCCCTTGGGCCTGTTCAACCGGTTGCCGCGTACGCCCCTGGATCTGAAGCATACGGGCGTCGTGCCCGTGGTCGATCTGGGCCGCGTTTACGCGCTGCAGGGACAGGTGACGGCGGTCAACACGCGCGCGCGGTTGGAGGCGGCGTTGGACAGCGGGGCGCTGTCGTCAAGCGGTGGTGCCGATCTGATGGATGCGTATGATATGATCGCGACCACGCGGTTGCGGCGGCAGGCGCGGCAGATCAGGGCAGGCGAGGCGCCGGACAATACCCTGCCGTCCGGCGCCTTGTCGGGGTTCGAGCGTAGTCACTTGCGCGACGCCTTTGTCGTCGTCAAAACCATGCAATCGGCATTGGGAACGGGCAAGGGAGCGTTGGGGTAGGTCATGTTTGTGGAATTGATTGCGACTGTCTTTGCCGGGATCGGGGCGGCGGGTCTGGTCATGGTGTTGAACCTGATGACTGGACGGCGCCTGCCCAAGTGGCTGATGCCTGTGGCGGCGGGGGCGGGGATGATCGGCATGACCATTTCCAATGAATACACGTGGTTCGGGCGCACTGCCGAACGGCTGCCCGACGGGGTCGAGATTGCGATGACCGTGGATGAGCAAAGCTGGTTACGGCCCTGGACGCAGGTCGCGCCCTATACCAAGCGATTTGTGGCGGTGGATGTGGCAAACCTGCGCCGGAACGCCACGCAGCCGGATCAGCGGATGGTGGACCTGTATTTCTTTGGCCGCTGGTCACCGGTGAACCAGACGCCGATGCTAATGGACTGTGCGGGGGCGCGGTCCGCCGTGCTGATTGACGGTGCAGTGTTTGCCGCCGATGGCAGCGTCAGCGATGCCGACTGGCAGGCGATGCCCGGCGACGATCCGATCCTGACGATGGTGTGCGAGACCTGAGATGCTGACCCGCCTGTCCCTGCGCCTGCGCATTTTTCTGTTCTTCTGCCTGATGGCGGCGGGCGGGGCGGTGCTGGCGGGTGGGGCGCTTTACTTTGGCTGGGCGCGGGCCGAGGGGGCGTTGCCCGGCGGGCCGTTCGTGACGGCCTTTGTCCTTTTCGCCTTTCTCAATACGGGGTTGGCGGCGGTGGTGTGGCTGCTGTTTGACGAAAACGTCGCCAAGCCCATCAATGCGTTGGCCGCAGAGTTGCGGTTGCGGGCGCATTCTGGTGTCGCGCGAGAGGTGGACGGGGATGCGGCCCGCTATCTGGGCGATCTTGCGCCCGCGGCGCAGGCCGTGTCGCAGGTGCTGAGTTCCAGCGTGATGGACAGCGCGACCGAGGTGGCCCACAAGACCGCGCGCCTTCAGGCAGAGGCGGAGCGGTTGACCGCGCTGCTGACCGAAATTCCGGTGGCCACCATCATGGTGAATGAGCGGATGGGTATTGTCCTTTATGACGGGCAGGCGGCTGAGATCCTGGCGGGGATCGCGCCGCCGCGGCTCAAGGCGCCACTGGTGGATTACTTCTATGCCGCTGATCTGGGTCGGGCCAAATCGACGATGAACCAGACGGCCGCAGAGGTGGCGTTTGATCTGCGGGACAAGGAGGGTGGCACAACTTTTGCGGCAAAGTTCAAACCGCTGGATGGGGCAGGGTACATGTTGCTCATTGAAATGCCCGAAGAGCCCATGTCGCCAGAGGCCGCGCGTCCGTTGGTTTACGACTTCGACTTGCTGAACGCGGGCGATGCGGCGAATACGCAGGACACAGCGCTGTCCGAGCTGTGCTTTGTTGCCTTCGATTCCGAAACCACCGGTCTGTCGACAACGGATGACGATGTGGTGCAGTTGGGGGCGGTGCGTATCTTGAACGGTCGGATTGTTGAGGGTGAGGTGCTGGACAGCTACGTCAATCCGGGCCGCCCGATCCCGCCTGCATCGACGGCGGTGCACCATGTGTCTGATGTTGATGTCGCAGGCGCGCCCGACTTTGCGACTGCGGGGCGTGCGTTACATGGTTTTTGCCGTGATGCGGTTCTGGTGGCGCATAACGCGCCTTTTGACATCGCCTTTTTACGCCGCGGGGCAGGAGCGATGGGGGTGACCTGGGACCATCCGGTTCTGGACACTGTTTTGCTGTCGGCCATCGTCTTTGGCACGACCGAAGAACACACGCTTGATGCGCTGTGCGACCGGCTCGACATCACGATCCTACCTGAGATGCGGCACACGGCCCTCGGGGATGCGCAGGTAACAGCGGAGGCGCTGGTGCGGCTGATCCCACTGCTTGAAGGCAAGGGATTGCGGACGCTGCGCGACGTGATTGCGGAGAGCAAGAAGCATGGGCGGTTGTTGCAGGACCTGAACTGATCGGCTTGCATAGGGCGTGCTGTCGCCCATATACTACTGAGTAGCAATGGGAGCGCGCAATGTCAGTCAAAGCCTCAGTCTCGATCACGGATCAACAGGATGAATATGCCCGCCAGCTTGTGGCAGAGGGGCAATACGCGAGCCTGAGTGCTGTTGTGCAGCGCGGATTGGAACTGGTCCGGACCGAGGAAGAACGGGAACGCGCCGAGCTGGCGGCACTGCAGGCCTTCTTTGCTGAGCGGGCGGAGGGGCCGTTTGTTACGGCAGACGAAGGGCGCCGCCGGACCGAAGACATGATTGCGGCCAAGTCTCGTGCCCACGGGCTATAGGATTCGGCGCAGCGCGGCCTGCGACGCAGATATCGAGGTTATCTTTGACCACCTGTTCCAGTCCTACCGTGATCTTGGGGACGGTATCGAAGATGCTCTGAACCGCGCAGCAAACCGTGTGCGCGGGATCGAAGATGCGTTGGCCCATCTCGGTGATGTTCCGTTTCAAGGCACACTTGTCCCGCAGATCATGGACGGCCTGCGCCATGTGACCAAGGATCAGGCGGTATTCTACTTCATTGCGGACGAGGCGCGGACGGAAGCGCGGGTGCTGGGCGTGTTCTTTGGTGGGCAGGATCACCGGCGTCACATCTTGCGCCGTATTCTTGAAAGTAGGCGGTAATACGATTTATGTAAAATCGTGTATTGTTGGCTTGAACCCTTCGCTGAGGAAGTCGCAGACGCGTTGCGCGTTCACTGGCTTCGACAGCAGCTTGATGCCAAGATGCTTGCAATGCAGCCGCAGTTCCGCAGTACGATCCGCCGATACGATGGCTGCCGGAACTTTGCCCCAGCGGTTCAGGATTTCCTCGTAGAGCGCGACACCGTTCATGCCGGTGCCAAGCTGGAAGTCCAGCAGGAACACATCGGGGACCAGGTCGATTTCTGAAATCGTCTCGAGCGCTTCTTCGCCCGTTTCCGCGAGAATCACTTCCCCACCGCAGCTTTCGATCAGGTGCATGATCGCCTGGGCGACACTGCGGTTGTTTTCGACGAGCATGACAAGCAGGCCGCTCAGATCGCGCAGGGCATGTGATTGTGCGGCGCGATGCGGATCCAGCAGCCGCGCAGCTGGCGCCGACACCGGAACAACGAGGGAAAAGCAACTGCCCGTTCCCGGCTTTGACCATAACTCGAGCGGGTGGCGCAGCCCCTTGCAGGCGCGTTCGACGATGGCGAGCCCCAGGCCGAGACCAGAATTGGCGGCACCGGGTGCAAGTTGTTTGAATTCCTGAAAGATCGTATCCTGATCCTCCTCGGCGATGCCGCAGCCGGTGTCCCACACTTCAATTCTGGCAAAGTCACCAACCTGGCGCACCCCTGCCAGCACGCGCCCTTTGTCGGTGTAGCGGATGGCATTGGACAACAGGTTCTGCACGATCCGGCGCAGGTAGCCCGGGTCGCTGACAACGGTTAGGCTGCTGTGAACGAGAGAGAATGCCAGCCCCTTGGCGCGCGCACTTGGTGCCAGCTCATCCCGCAAGGGATTAAAGACTTCGGCAAGTGATACGGGCTGTACGTCAAACACCGCTCTGCCCGCATCGAGTTTCGAGATGGCCGACAGCGCCTCGATGATTTGTTCGACGCCCTGAAGGGCGGTTTCGGTTTTGGCGACGACCTGCTTGATCGACCGGTTGTCGGTCTGGTCCGCGATGGAGGAAACGAAGAGCTTGGCAGCGGACAAGGGCTGCAACAGATCGTGGCTGGCCGCTGCCACAAAGCGGGACTTGGACGCGTTGGCGCGTTCGGCTTCGCCCAGGGCCTCTTCCAATTCGGCGGTGCGTTCCTCGACCCACCCTTCCAGCTTTTCGTTTACTTCTGAGAGCGCGCGCGTGGCGGCCCGTTCCGAGGTGACGTCGGTCAGGCTGATCACAAAGCCGCGGTCGGGCATCTCCTGCGCAAAGATGCTGTAGATCTGATCGCCGTTCCGGGTCACTTCAAAGGCGATGGGTTCGCGGGTGCGGGTCCGGTTGGTCCAGTCGATGAATCGCTCGGCGGTAAAGCTGGCGCCGAATATGAGCTCTTCGCGGAACTGGTCCATCAGGTCGTCGAAATTCAGGGTGTCGCGCAGCCGGATCGGGGCGATGTCGAGCAGCCGGTCCATCCGTTTGTTCCAGCCCACGAGCGTCTTGTCGTGGTTGAAGATACAGACGCCCTGGTTCAGGTGGTCGAGCGTGGCCTGCAGCTTGCGCGCCTCCTGGTGGCGCATCTTGTCGCGTTCCTGCCGCTCCATCCGGATGATGTCGGTGACGTCGGTTTGAAGGATCACTGTTCCGTTGCGCGACGTGCGGTGTTCGGAGGCTTGCAGCCAACGATCCCAGATCAGGCTGACATTAAAGACGACGTGTTCCTCACGATGCCGCTCAAGCCGTAATTGCGCCCAATCGTCCGCGGTTTGTCCATTTGGCAGGGCAAGAAAGCGGCTGTTTGAGATGGATTTCACATAGTCCTGAAACGTCAGCCCCTCGCGCAGGATCGGTTCGACATCCTGCAAGTCGCGGCAAAAACGGCTGTTGTAGAGGACCAGCCGGTCGTCCTGATCAAACAGTGCAAAGCCTTCGTTGATGGTCTCGATTGCTTCGGTCAGATTGGCCTGTGCGGTTTCGGTTTCGCGGTTGGCCTGTTCGAGACGGGCGTTCGAATCCTGAAGCAGGTCCAGGGTGCGTTCCAGATCGCGGGTGCGTTCGCGCACTTCGGATTCCAGCAAGGCCGCGCGTTCGAACTGCTGATAGGCAAAGCCGGACTGTTCGGTCTTTTGTTCAACCCGCCGCATCAGGGCGTGCGAGATCTGCAGCAGCTTTTCGTTCTGCCGCTCAAGCGAGTCCTGTGGATTGACCAGCGACACTAGGTGCCCGCCTTGTCGGTTTGCGCCGCATGGTAGAAGGCGACGCCGCTCATGGTGTGGTTGACGTGCAGCGGGCCGATCTGTTCGCCATATGTGGAAAAACCCGTGACGTTGTGAGCGCTCAGCACATCCGAGATCTGGCGCGTCTGCTGGGACTGCTCCGCCTCGATCCTGCGCAGGATGCAATCGCAGCCGATGATGTTTGCGGGTGGTTCGGGCCTGCCCAGATCGGACAGTTTGGTTTGCAGATGGGCCGACAGGTTTTCGGGCGAGGCAACGGTCAGCACCATGCCTTCGTCGATGGCGGAAAAGAACACCAGCTCGCCATGTTCATTGACCTGCTGGATGGCGCGGACGTGGTGCGTATCGCCGATGCGCACGACGACCGGGTGCGAGGCAAAGGTGAAGCGGTCAAGCTGATCGGGATCCTTGCCGACGAGCCGCGCATATTCGCGGGCGGCGGGTTCGGCGTTGATCTCTTTGACGATGCGGCGCGCCGGGTCGGCGCCGGTCACCACCATCTGCGTGTCTCCGGGCACAAGGTGGTTGAGGCTAAACACCCGTGTCTGATACCGGCTGCGCGCCAGTGTCAGGATGGCGGCGTTGCTGGCCACCTTGCCGTTCAGCGCGACAAAGGTCTGGCAAAAGCTGGTCCCGTCCCCAGCAGAGCCGCCGAAGATCGGAAAGTCGCGCAAGGCGGGCGCGATCGTGGCGGTCAATGTGTCCTCGCTCAACGACAGGCCGTCGACCACCAGAAAGGCAAAGTTGTCGTCAAGCCCTGGCGTCTTGTCCCGCAGCGCGATCCGTTCCAGCGTGATCTGGTCGATGGTCGCCTGCATATCGAGCGCGTCGATGTCCTCAAACATGAGGGACGTGGTTGTGAACCCGGCCTGCGGAAAGCCGACGGCCACGACCAACCCGTCCTCGTACCCGGTTGTCCCGATCTCGCCTGCAGTTGTGCAGGCCAGTACGTCAACGTCTGGAAACAGTGCCTCGGCCTCGGCCACCACACTGTGAAAATCGACGGCCGGTGTGACAAAAAGTGCGATAAGCGCAAACGGGCCTTCACCCAGATTGCGTTCAAGATGCTTGACGGGCGACGTCGTTGAAGCGCGCACTTCTGCTGTACGAAGGATATCGTACTGGTCTGCCACGGCACGTCCTTCTAGCCTTGCGGCCTTGGACTGCAATGTCATTTACTCTCTCCCTGACGCTCACGATAGGGGCGTCAGTCGGCAGTTGGCAAGACCTTTGAATACTTGGCTTCTTGTGCGACAAGAACCGCCTGCGTCCGGCTTTGGACCCCAAGCTTGCGCATGATGGCCGTCACGTGGGCCTTGACGGTCGTTTCTGCGATCGACAGGTCAAAGGCGATCTGCTTGTTCAGCTTGCCCTCGCAAATCAGGTCGAGGATACGTGCCTGTTGGTTTGTCAGCGATGACAGGCGGGCGAGAGGATCGTCCTTGCTCTCGGTTCCGTTGCCTTCGACAAACCCGGCAGGTTTGTAGATGTCGCCCGCCGCGATGGTCTGGATCGCATCGAGGAACACAGAGCGGTGCGAGTGCTTTGGCACGAAGCCCTGAGCGCCCGCTATGATGGAATTGGCGATAATAGAATTGTCAGTCATGGATGACACGATGATCACCGGTGTCGCCTCTGCCGTGCGCTTCAGACGCATCAACCCGTCCAGCCCATCCACGTCAGGCAGGTTCAGATCCAGCAGGATCAGTGAGGGCGCTGTGTTTTCGGACAGACGCTGAAGCCCCCGCTCCAGGCTGTCGGCTGTCACCACTTTGGCGAAATTGGCGACCGATCGCAGGGTCAGTTCAAGCGCATCACAGAACAGTGGGTGATCGTCGATCACCAGAGCCCAGCCTTGCGGCACCTGGGTTTCGGACGGGGCGGACACGGGTGATGTTTGAAGCGACATGTTGTCAGCTTAGCCACACGGCTTCTGCGGGTCACTTGTCAAAAGGTCTTACATCCAAAACGCAAAACGCCCCCGCAGATGCGAGGGCGTTTCAAGATGTGTCAGGGATCAGTTGGCAGACGCCAGCTGTTCCGGCAGGCGGAAGGTCCAGAGCATGCCGCCCTGGTTCAGGTAGTTGACCTTCTTGGCCACTTCCCCACCCCAAAGCGGAACCGCGCCACCCCAGCCAGAGATCACGGTGACGTACTGCTCACCGTCCTGTTCCCAGGTGACGGGCTGACCCACGATGCCAGAGCCGGTCTGGAAGGACCACAGTTCTTCGCCCGTCTCGTCATCAAAGGCGATGAACTTGCCCTCTGGTGTGCCGGTAAAGACCAGGCCACCTGCGGTCGTCATCACACCGGCCCAAAGCGGAGCGTCGTTCTTGTACTCCCACTTCAATTCGCCTGTGTCGGGGTCAATCGCCTTGAGGCTGCCAATGTGGTCCTCGTAGTTGGGCTTGATGGTAAAGCCCGAACCCAGATAGGCGGCACCTTTCTTGTAGGTGATCGGCTCGTTCCAGATATCCATGCCCCACTCGTTCGAAGGCACATAAAAGTTGCCGGTGCGTTGGCTGAAGGCCATGGGCATCCAGTTCTTGCCGCCGAGGAAGCCGGGCGAAGAGAACACAACATCGCCCTTCTTGCCGTCGGCAGACGCGGCCGGATCACCCGGACGGTTGGCTTCGGCAAAGATCGGTCGACCGTTTTCGTCAAGCCCATCGGCCCACGTGATATCCTTGACGAAGGGGACGCCACGTACAAACTTGCCGTCCTCGCGGTTCAGCACGTAGAAAAACCCGTTGCGGTCGGCGGTGGCAAAGCGTTGCTCGCCCGCGCGGTTTTCGTAGGCCACGACCTCGTTCACGCCGTCATAGTCCCAGCCTTCGCGCGGAGTGGTCTGGAAGTGCCACTTGATCTCGCCGGTGGCCGGGTCGATCCCCAACCGCGAGGCGGCATAGAGGTTGTCGCCCATGCCGTCTTCGCTTGGGGCGCCCGCGCCGCGCAGGTGGCTGTTCCAAGGTGCCGGGTTGCCGGTGCCGAAGACCAGCGTGTCGGTGTCCGCGTCATAGGAACCGCCAAGCCAGGTGGCCCCGCCGCCCGTCTTCCACATGTCGCCGGGCCAGGTCGCGTTCAGCGTGCCGGTCATGGTGCTTTCTTCGCCGTTGAGCATGCCCATATGACCTTCGATCACCGGGCGGTCCCAAACAAGCTCGCCCGTTTCGGCATCACGGGCCTGTACGGCGCCGACGATCCCGAACTCACCGCCCGAATTGCCGGTGATGACCAGGCCGTTCACGATCAGCGGTGCGGCTGTATAGCTGTAGCCCGCCTTGTAGTCCGCGATCTTCTTGTTCCAGACGGTGTCGCCTGTCTTGGCGTTCAGGGCGACGATGCGCGCATCTAGCGTGCCAAAGTATATGTTGTCGCCATAGATCGCTGCACCACGGTTCACCACGTCACAGCAGGGCAGAATCCCTTCCGGCAGGCGGGCGTCGTACTGCCACAGCTCTTCGCCCGTTTTGACGTCGATGGCATACATGCGGCTGTAGGAGCCGGTGATGTACATCACACCATCATGCACGATGGGCTGCGTTTCCTGACCGCGCTGCTTTTCCCCGCCAAGCGAAAAGGCCCAGGCCGGAACCAGGTTTTTCACGTTGTCCTTATTCAGGGTGTCCAGCGGCGAATAGCGTTGCAGGTGGCGGCCCATGCCATTGGTCAGCACGTCGTTTGTGGATGCCGCGTCATTTGCAAGCATCTCTTCCGTGACGCTTTGGGCAAATGCGGGTGATGTCGCAAGGACCCCCGCAAAGGCGGCTGCAATAAATCTGTTCATATGTTTTCCTCCCAAAACCCGTTGCTGGGCAGTTCTTGCGAAAGCGGTGGACAGATGCGGCACAGCTTTCGCCCTGTCGCAATTATTTGCGCAAACAAGTCACTCAGGTATTGGCCAATGGTCGTAAGACCCCAAAGAACTTGACAGATGGAGTGCGACTTTGGTCGCGGCGACCGGCCCATTGGCGAGTCACATCCAACCCATTAGCCGTCTGGAACCCTTTCAAACCGATCGGAACAAGGGCCGCCTGCCCCTTATGAGGGCCGATCGGTCCTGCGGCTTTGGTCGTATTCCTGCGCCGGTTGAGGCTGGTAGGCTTGGGGTGATACGGGAGGATCGCAAAATGTTGTTCAAAGCACTGACGGGCGCAATTGCTGTTGCCGTGATGGCCACCGCTGCCCTTGCTGAAACCCCTGTCCTGCGCGTCGCGGTTTTGAAGTTCGGGACGGTGAACTGGGAACTGGACACGATCAAGCATAACAGGTTTGACGTTGATCACGCGTTTGAATTGCAAGTGCAGGGCGTCGCGGGTGGGTCTGCTGCCAAGGTCGCCTTTCAGGGCGGCGAGGCGGATGTGATCGTGTCGGATTGGCTTTGGGTCGCGCGGCAGCGCGCGGCGGGCAAGAACTATGTCTTTATCCCCTATTCCAAGGCGGTGGGCAGTGTGATGGTGCCCCAAGACAGCCCCGCGCAGTCGCTGGCCGATCTGGTCGGCACCAAGATTGGTATTGCAGGCGGTCCCTTGGACAAAAGTTGGCTGATCCTGCAGGCCTATGCCGCACAGGCGCATGGCGCTGACCTTGTTGCGGAGACCGAACAGGTCTTTGCCGCGCCGCCCCTGATCTTCAAGTCTGCGCTGTCGGGTGAGGTCGATGCCGCGATCAACTTCTGGCACTTTCTGGCCAAGATGGAGGCATCGGGTATGCGCAAGCTGGTCGATGTGGCGGACGCGGCAACTGCGCTTGGCCTGGATCCGAACACCCCCCTTCTTGGCTATGTGGTCAAGGGCGAGATGGTGCGTGACAAACCTGATCTCGTGAACGGCTTGGCCGCTGCGTCGCGCGACGCCAAGGACCTGTTGGCGTCGGATGATGCAGAATGGAACCGCTTGCGCGGCCGTATGAATGCAAAGTCCGACGCGCAGTTCGAAGCCCTCAAAGCCGGGTTTCGCGCGGGCATTCCCGCGCCCGGTTCGGTGGATGAGGACGCCGCCGCCCGGATGCTTGCCCTGATGGTGGAGCTGGGGGGAGAAGATCTGGTCGGCGACGCACGTGAATTGCCTGCTGGCACCTTCCTTAACTCCGGCAGTTAGGTGACCCTCCCACTGCTTGACCTGCAACTTCGGGCCCTTGCCTATCATGGGGCACCGGTTCTCCGAGATGTATCGGTGCAGCTTGCGCACGGAGAGACACTCGCCCTGGTCGGGCCGTCTGGGATCGGAAAGTCGTCACTTCTGCGCGTCATCGCGGGTTTGCACACGCATTTTGACGGCACATATCATCTGCGCGGGACATGCGCGATGGTGTTTCAGGAACCGACATTGCTGCCGTGGCGCAGCGTGTCGAAAAACATCAGCCTGACAACCGGGGCGTCTGATGAGGATGTTGAGGACGCGCTACGCGATGTCGGGTTGGCGGGGCGTGGCGCTGATTTTCCCGGGCAATTGTCCCTTGGCCAGCAACGCCGCCTTGCCCTTGCCCGCGCCTTTGCCGTGAAGCCCGATCTCTTGCTGCTGGACGAACCTTTCGTGTCGCTCGATCCCGATCTGATCGAAGAGATGATGACGCTGTTTACGCGACTACGTGCGGCGCATGGCGTCGCCACGATCCTTGTGACCCATGTCGAGGATGAAGCGAAGCGCCTTGCCCATCGGATTGTGACGCTTGGCGGTCAGCCCGCCACCATCGTCAGCGATGTTCAGAACGATGGCGCATATTTCCAGTTGTCGGCGTCCGGCGTGACCTCGTCCAGATCATAGTCGGCGCTCTGCAATCGCTGCGCAATGACCAACCCTTCGCCCGCAGCTTCGTCCACCAGCTGCCGACCAAGCGTGTCGTCCTGGTTCACGCCGTGCCCGCGCATCAAAGCAATGCCATAGTTGAACTTGCCGACCGGATCGCCCGCTTCGGCTGCGCGTCGGTCCCACTCTGCTGCGGCATCAGGGTTGTACTCACCGCCCAAGCCGTTGTTGTCCAGCTGGCTCATCCAGGTCATCGCACCGGTGTAGCCGTCGTTCGCGCAGTTTTCGAGCAAGGTGCGTGCCGATGCGTGGTCTCCGGATTTCGTCAGCGCGTACCCCATGGAACACAGGACCATGCCCGTCTCCCCCTCTTCGGCGCGTTCGACAAAGTGTTGCCACGTCATCTCGTCTGGATTGAGCTTGCCGAACTCATCGGCCCAGCCTGATGTTGCGGTGATGGTAAGTGCGACGGCAAGAATGTGTTTCATGGCGATAGCCATAGCACGAATCGCGTATCCACGCATCGCCCCTATGGTCGTAGTCTATCCGCGCCGGCCGATACGCGTGCGCTCCGGGTCATATCCGATGAGCGCGGCAGCCGCGAACAGGCCCGCCGCCAGCACCGTCCACAGCAGGGCCATGCCATTCCATTCGACATAAAGCGCAAAGCGGATCAACTCGACGGCGTGGGTGAACGGGTTCACCGCACAGATGTCATGCAGCAGTTCCGAGCTTTCCGCCATCTTCCACAGCGGGTAGAGCGCGGAGGACAGAAAAAACATCGGAAAGATGACGAAGTTCATCACGCCCGCGAAATTCTCAAGCTGCTTGATCAGGCTGGACAGTAATAAACCCAGCGCGCCCAACATCAGCCCGGCGACGATCAACGCAGGCAACACGGTGACGTACCCCCAGCCGGGCATCCTGATGTCGAAAGCGGCGGCAATGGCAAGGAAGGCGTAGACTTGCAAAATGGAGATTGCCGTCGATCCAAGCAGCTTGCAAAACAAAAGCCACCCGCGCGGCAAGGGCGAGGTCAGCAGGAGCTTCATCGACCCCATCTCGCGGTCGTAGACAAGGCTTAGGGACGATTGCATTCCGTTGAACAGCAGGATCATCCCGCAGAGACCGGGCACGATGTATGTCTCATATGTGATGTAGGTCTGGTAGGGCGGGATGATGCTGAGGCCCAATGCTGCGCGGAAACCTGCGGCAAAGACCAAGAGCCAGACAAGCGGGCGTACAAGGGCTGCCACAAACCGTTCGCGCTGGTGGATGAACCGCAACGCTTCGCGTAGAATAATGGCACGAATTGAGGTGAGGTAGGCAGTCACGCATCCTCTCCGGTCAGGGACAGGAAGCGGTCTTGCAGTGTTTGATCACCCGCGATCTCACGTGCGGTGCCTTGTGCCAAAACCTTTGCGCGGTGCAGGATGACTAGGTCATCCTCGGGACGCACCTCATCGGTCAGATGTGTCGCCCAAAGGATTGTTTTGTTTTGGTCCGCAAGCGCATGCGCATACTCCGTGATCGACGCGCGCGCAGCGGCATCCAGACCCACGGTCGGCTCATCCAGCAACAGGACGCTGGGGTCATGCAGCAGCGCCCGCGCAATCTCTGTCCGTCGTCGGTGCCCGCCATTCAGCGCGCGTGCCTTCTCCCCTGCCCGCTCGCGCATGTTGAGTTGGTCCAGCGCTGCGTCGATGCGGCGACGGGCGGTGCGCCCGGATAAACCATGCAGCGCTGCAAAATAGCTTAGGTTTTGTTGGACTGTCAGATCCAGATCCAGTGTCGTCTGCTGGAACACAATCCCCAGTTCAGCCAACGCCGCCCGCGGTGCCGCGCGCAAGTCATGCCCCGCAATCACAATCCGGCCCTCGGCCGCCACGAACAGCCGGGTGAGCAAATTGAACAACGTCGACTTGCCCGCGCCGTTCGGGCCGAGCAAAGCACAGAACGCACCAGAAGAGACACTGAACGAGACATCGTTCAGCGCCTGCTTGGTTCCGTAGGAATAGTTGAGGCCCCGCGCCTCAAGTCCGATCATTTAATGGTGATATCCAACCGCTGTGTTTCACCCGATGTGCCCGGGATCTTGATGTAATATGCGCCGGGTTTGATGGCGACGAAACCGATTTCCATCTCGCCCGCCTCGTCAAACTCGATGCTGTCGAGGCCGAGGGGGCGTATTTCCAACCCCTCAACGACAATTTCGTCGATCCAGATGGCGCGGAAAAACTCGGGTCCGACCAGCGCCAGCTCCTGGCTGCCGTCGCCGTGGATTTCGAATTCGTAGTACGTGCCCGACTTCAACTCCCATGCGCCCTCGGGTGCGATGGGTTCGCCCGCCGACAGGATGATCGGCGGCAGGTCTTCCTTGTTGCTGCCGCCCAGCAGGCCCGCAGCGCCAAAGCTGGGGCCATCATCATCGTTGTCCGCCAGTGCGACAGTCGGCAGGGCAAGCGCCATCGCGGCGATCAAAGCCAGGGTTTTCATTCGGTTCCTCCAGTCGAGTTCTGATGCGTATCCGGTCGGGCCAGTTCTGAGCACGACCCTGTCGGGCTAGTTCTGATTACGACCCTGTGGGTCGATAGGCAGCCCCCCAAGGGAAACGGCCCACCTTGATGGACTTGATGGCTTCGCGTTTTTCGACGTCGATCACGGTCACATCGCCCGACACACCGTTGGTGGTGAACAGCATTGACCGATCCTCGTTGAAATCCATGTGCCAGACGCGGCGGCCGACAAGGATGTAGTCCTCGACCTCATAGGTTTCGGCATTGACCACGGCCACGTGGTTCGATGGCCCAAGCGCGACAAAGGCGTGCGTGTCTCCGGCTGTGAATTCAAAACCGACGGGCTGCACGCGGTCGGGGTGCACACCCTGCACCTCAAAGCTCATCTTGGCCTTTTCGGTCTGCGTCGCGGTGTCGAACACGGTCAGCGTGCCGCCGATCTCGGAACTCACCCACATCTCGGCCCCGTCCTTGATGAACTCTGCATGACGCGGGCGGCTATCCACGAGCGTGTTGGCGAACAGTTCCTGCGTTTCGGTGTCGATCCAGTGAGCCATGTTGGTTGTCTCGGACGTGGTAATGGCGATCTTGCCATCGGGGGACACGGCCATGCCCTCCGGTTCCACGCCCACGTCGATCTGGGCGATCACCTTGCGGGTTTCGACGTCCACCACGGTCGTGATGGCGTCATCTTCGTTCGCGATGTACAGGTGCTTGTCATTCGGGTGCAGCACGAACTGTTCCGGGTCATCGCCCGAGGGCAGCTCGTGCAGGATCTCGCCCGAGTTTGGGTCCATCACCTGCACTGCGTTGCTGTCGGAGGCACAGATGTAGACGCGGCTGTAGTCGCTGTTGAACAGGATACCACGCGGGCGCTCGCCGGTGTCATAGGTTTTGATAACCTCAAGCGTTTCGGTCGAGATGACAGAGATTGTGTCGTCTTTTTCGTTCGTCACCCAGATCTCGCCCGCCATCGCGGTCGAAGCCAGAAGGGAGAACATCGCAGTCAAACGGATCATTGGAATGCCTCGCAGTTGCTTTCGGGTTGGTCGAGCCCCAGGCTGTCCAGTTCATTGGTCTGATGCAGGAACCCGTCGAGCGGGGCCTGCGCCACCAACGCGCGCGGATGCGCGATGGCGATGGGCTGGCGCAGCTGGCCGCTCCAGCTGCGGTAAGTCAGCGGACGACCCTTGAAGCCAGCCAATTCGAACTCGTCGGACATGATATAGTTGCGCAGTGTTTCTGGCTCGGTTGCATTGGTGCGCGTCATCGCCTCGCCCAATGTGCGGACGGCGGCCCATGCGGCATAGTCCTGCGCAGTCATCTCGCGCGCATGCTCTTCCTCGAACCGGGATTGCAATTGGGCCGCACCCCATTGCTCAATCACAGGCGACCAGCCCACGGCGGTCAACCCTTCGGACCCGACCACAGGCCGCGCCTGCCATGTGTTGTAAAGGACATAGCGCCCGAAATCATGCACCTCATCCGCGATGATCAGCGCATCGTAGTCGCCGAAATCCTGCGTGAACAGTGGCACCTCTTGGCTCGCGTTGCGGCGCATGTCGGCGTCAAATACCCATTCCTTTTCGGCCTCAAGCGACAGTCCAAACTTGGTCAGAGACCTGCGCATCGCTTCGGCATAGCTGCTGTCGGCGGCGTGTGTTCCGGTGATCATCACCAGATCTTCCCAGCGTTTCTTAACCAGCACTTGCGCCAGTGCGTCAGTGCGCATCGCGTCTGACGCCAGCGTGTGCAGCAGATTGCCCCGGCACGCGGCATCCCGCAGGGACAGATCCCCGGCGGAGGTGTTGAACAGGACTGCGCCCTCGGCCTCTGCCAGATCGGCAATGGCGGTGATGTCTTTGGCGGCCGCGTCAATCACCAGATAAGGTGACGCCGTCAGAAGGCCGCGCGCGGCAGCCAGCGGGTCTTCGCCCTCGAACACCTCGGCCACGGTCAGTTCATATGTCTGACCCAGAAACTTGCCGGTGGTCAGGTTGTCAGCCAGCCCAGTTTGCGCCCCCGCGAGCCCGTTGTTTTCCGGGATCGGGTCCAGGTTGGACAGGGTCGGCGGAAGAGGCTGTTCAACCCGCAAATATCCAATGTTCAGGGTGATTTCTGCGGATGTAGGCGCGGACAGAGCGCACCCAATGAGTGCACCCAGAGCAAGGTGTTTCACAGTAAGTCCTCCCATATCACCAACGCTACCTTGGCGGGCAAATCGGTCGGTATAGGACCATGGTCTTACTCCTTTGGGCGCACAACCAAAGTCCAATACCGCCCTCTGTTTCTGTGCCTTAGGACGGAAGGCAAGAGGACCACTCATGTCAGGGAGGCATGTGATGAAAAGCACATCCAAGAATAGATTTCTGCTGGCTGGCGCGTTGATCGCCGCCGCAACCCTTGCCGTCGCCCACGGCGATGTCGCACCGCAAGCCGTGGACACCACAGGCCTGCCCGCGATCGAAGGCGAGTGGCTGACCGAAAACCCCTACCGCGCAGATAAGGTGGGCGAAGAAACCTGGCTGCGTGCTGTTGAAATCGGTGCGTCCGGATACAACCAGAACTGCGCGCGGTGCCACGGCCTTGAAGTGGTGTCCGGCGGTTTGGCCCCCGACCTGCGTTTCCTCGAAGCCGAAGAATACGGTGACGAATGGTATGTGGAGCGCTTTGTGGAAGGCTACACCCAGAACGGCATCACCAAGATGCCTGCCTTCGGTGACCTTCTGGGGCAAGAGGCCGCCTGGGCCATCCGCACATACATCGAAGCACGCCCCGATGACGTGGCAATGGAAGAGGTGGCAGACGAGCTGAAGGCGATGCGCGACCAGCTTGCCGAATACGCCGCGGATGCGAACGGCGCGGATGCGGATGGGATCAAAAACCGGCTCACCGAGATTGCGACCGACATCCCGACCCTATCCGGTGCTCCTGTGGCCGACAGCGTAGCATACCGCGCCGCCAACCTGATTGACGGCACACCGGCCGCATACAAGTCCGCATCCGAAGTCTTGACCATCGGGCTGTCTGCCGCAAACTGACGGCATGACATTTCGACAAACGATCTTCTCCCTGGTGGTTGTGGGTCTGTCCGTTGGGCAGGCCCACGCTGCTGATCCTTGTGCAGACTACGTGCCCCAGCCCAAGCCCCAGAATGTGGGGCGGGACATCGTGGGTCAGGAGCTGGACCAGATCCAGGACCAGGGCCACATGCTGTTCGCCGTCTACGAAGACTACCCGCCCTATTCCTGGGAAGAGGGTGGTGAACCGATGGGCGTGGACATTGAGATTGCCCGCATCATTGCAGAGGATCTGGGCGTCGAGGCGCGCTTCAACTTCGTGGCCGCGGGTGAAAACCTGGACGCCGACCTTCGCAACAACATCTGGCGCGGTGCGCTGATCGGGGGGCGCATCGCCAATGTGATGATGCGCATCCCCTATGACAGCGCCTTCAAATGCCGGGTCGAGCAGGTCGTGTTCACCGGTCAATATGCGGGCGAAAGCATCGCGATTGCCTATGACAAGGCTACTTATCCGGACGAAAAACCCGTGCCCGCCTATTTCCGTTTCGACACTGTGGGGGTCGAGAACGATTCGATTTCTGACTTCTACCTGTCCGGTTTCGTCGGTGGTCAGTTACAGCCGAACATCCGGCGCTTCCCGACCACCGCCGCCGCCATGGACGCGCTGAACACAGGTGAGGTGAAGGCGGTAATGGGCCCCTTGGGCGAGTTGGAGCATGGACTGAGCGACACGAGCGACGTGCACCAGCCGCCCCTCGCAGGCTTTGCCGTCAGCAATTGGACGCTCGGCGTGGCGGTGAATTTCCGCTATCGCCCCCTGTCATATTCCGTCGATGACGCAATCAATTACGCGCTGCAAGACGGGCGGATCCCGGCGATTTACGCCAAATATGGGCTGACCCACCAAACCCCTGAAAGATAAGCACGACTTTGGTCGTACACACTTGGTCGAATGGTACATGGCCCCCCTGCGCCATAGGCTTTCCAACAAGCAAAAGGGGGGCATTCCATGAATCTCAGCGACTCACGTGTCATCGACGCCGACCGGGCCACGGTCTGGGCCGCGATCCTCGATCCCGAGGTGCTGAAGGCCTGCGTGCCCGGTTGCCAGGAGATGGAGGGCACGCCGGAGGAAGGCTTCACCGCGACCGTGGTGCAAAAAGTCGGCCCGGTGAAGGCGACGTTCAAAGGGGCCGTGACCCTGTCGGATATGCAAGCCCCGGAAAGCGTGAACATCGCGGGTGAGGGCAAGGGCGGTGCCGCCGGCTTTGCCAAGGGTGGCGCACAGGTCCGGCTTGAGGCGCAGGGCGACCAGACTGTTCTGCATTACGATGTCGAAGCGAAGGTGGGCGGCAAGCTTGCCCAGCTTGGCAGCCGCATCATCGATGGGTTCGCAAAGAAGATGGCAGACCAGTTTTTCAACAATTTTCAGGAACATGTGGGCGCGCCTGCGCCCGCCGAAGATACCGAGCCGGAGACGTCCGAAGACGCACCCAAGAAGGGTTGGCTCAAGCGCCTCGTCAGCTAGGCGCACACCAGTGTTTCAGACATTCCAAGGGAGGAACGAATGACCAAGGTAACCATGACGGTGAACGGCAAGTCCGTTTCCGGCGACGTGGAAGGGCGCACATTGCTGGCGTCCTTTCTGCGCGATGATCAGGGCCTGACCGGCACGCATATCGGATGTGATACATCGCAGTGTGGCGCGTGCGTTGTGCATGTGGACGGTGTGGCCGTCAAATCCTGCACGATGCTTGCTGCGGAAGCCGATGGGGCGACCGTGGACACAATCGAAGGCCAGGCCAACGCCGACGGGTCGCTGAACGTGATCCAGCAAGCGTTTCAGGACCACCACGGCCTGCAATGCGGATTTTGCACGCCGGGTATGGTGATGTCCGCTGCGGCCCTGCTGAAAGAGAACCCGCAGCCGTCCGAGCAGGAGGTGCGCGAGTATCTCGAAGGCAACATCTGCCGCTGCACTGGCTACCACAACATCGTCAAGGCGATCATGGCGGCGTCTGGCCAGGACGTGACCGCCATCGCTGCCGAGTGACACGAAAGGTGCGCGCAAAGCGCGCACCCTACGCAACCCGTAGGGTGCGCATTTACTGCGCACCGAACCTCAAGGGAGGAATTTGAATGCCCAAGGATACAGGAATTGGCGCCGCAACCGTGCGCCGCGAAGACGTCCGTTTTCTGACCGGAACCGGCGAATACACCGACGACATCCAACTGGCGAAACAGACCTACGCGGTCTTTGCCCGCTCGACCGTTGCACACGGCAAGATCAAGTCCATCGACACCTCCGCCGCCGAAGCCATGCCTGGCGTGCTTGCCGTGTTCACGGGCGACGATTTCACCGAAGTCGGCGGGAACCCTGCCGGTTGGCTGATCAACTCGCGCGATGGCACGCCCATGCATGAGCCCAAGCGACCCGTGCTGGCGCACGGCAAGGTACGCCATGTCGGTGACGCCTACGCCGCTGTCATTGCCGAAACCATTGAACAGGCCCGCGATGCGGTCGAAGCCATCGAGGCGGACATCGAAGAGCTCGACGCCATCGTCGACATGAATGCAGCCCTGTCTGGCTCGAACTTCGTTCACGACGAAATCGGCACCAACCAGTGTTTCGACTGGGGCTGGATCGAGGACAACCGCGAAGCGACGGACAACGCGATCAAGAACGCGCATCACGTCACCACGCTGGAGCTTGTGAACAACCGGCTGGTCCCGAACGCGATGGAGCCGCGCGCGTCCATAGGCAGCTACAAGGCCAGCACGGGTGAATACACTCTGCACACGACCTCGCAGAACCCGCACCTGACGCGTCTGCTGATTTCGGCCTTTGTTCTAGGCATTCCCGAGAACATGCTGACCGTCATCGCCCCCGACGTGGGCGGCGGTTTCGGCTCCAAGATCTATCACTACGGTGAAGAGGCGCTGGTGCTGGCTGCGGCCAAGAAGCTGGGACGCCCGGTGAAATGGACGGCGGACCGGACCGAGTCCTTCCTGACGGATGCCCATGGCCGCGACCACGTGACCAAGATCGAACTGGCGCTGGACAAGGATGGCAAATTTCTCGCCTTCCGCACGGATACCAAGGCCAATGTCGGCGCGTATCTGTCGAACTTCTCGACCGCGACGCCCACCTTCCTGCACGGCACGCTGATGGCCGGGAACTACACCGTGCCGCTGGTCTACGTAAACGTGAAGGCTGTGTTCACCAACACGGCACCCGTCGATGCCTATCGCGGCGCGGGACGGCCCGAGGCGACCTACTCCCTCGAACGTGTGATCGACAAGGCTGCGCGCGAGTTGGGCGTGGATCCCATAGAGCTGCGGCGCAAGAACTTCATCAAGCCCGACCAGTATCCCTATGCCTCCGCCGCGGGGCTGGAATATGACGCGGGCAACTACGATGCACTCATGGACAAGATGGAAGAGGTCGCGGATGTGGCGGGCTTTGCCGCTCGGCGCAAGGAAAGCGAGGCCAAGGGCCTGCTGCGCGGTTTCGGCGTGAATGCCTATATCGAAGCCTGCGGCATCGCGCCCTCGAACCTTGTCGGCGTGCTCGGCTCCCGCGTGGGTCTCTATGACGCCGCCACAGTGCGCGTGAACGCCACCGGCAACCTCAGCGTCATGGTCGGCGCGCACAGCCACGGGCAGGGCCATGAAACCGCCTTCCCACAAGTGGTGGCCGAGATGCTGGGCATCGACCCCGCCGTTATCGACATCGTGCACGGCGACACCTCCAAGATCCCCTTCGGCATGGGCACTTATGGCTCGCGCAGCCTCGCAGTCTGCGGCTCTGCAGTTGTGCGGGCGACCGAAAAGATCATCAACAAGGCCAAGAAGATCGCAGGCCATATGCTGGAAGCGTCCGAACACGACATCACGCTCGCTGACGGCGTGTTCTCTGTTTCCGGCACCGACAAGTCGGTGACCTTCGGCGAGGTCGCGCTCAAAGCCTATATCCCCACGAATACCCGCTCGAAGATATTGAACCGGGGCTGGAGGAAACGGCGTTCTATGATCCCGCGAACTTCACCTACCCGTCGGGCGCCTATGCCTGCGAGGTCGAGGTGGACCCGGAAACCGGCAAGGTGACCGTGGACCGGATGTGCGCGGTGGATGACTTCGGCAACGTCATCAACCCGATGATCGTGACCGGTCAGGTCCATGGCGGTCTGGCCCAGGGCATCGGGCAGGCGCTGGTCGAAAACACCACCTATGACGAAAACGGCCAGCTGCTCAGCGCATCCTACATGGACTACACCATGCCGCGCGCCGACGATCTGCCGATGTTCCATGTGGATCACAGCCAGGGCACGCCCTGCACCCACAACCCGCTGGGGGTGAAAGGCTGTGGAGAGGCAGGAGCCATTGGTTCGCCGCCCACGGTGGTGAATGCGGTGATCGACGCGCTGCAATCTGGTGGCAAGGATGTGACCCATATCGACATGCCTGTGACGCCGTCGCGCGTATGGGACGCCATGCAGTAAGTTGAAAATGCGGGACTGGGGCTCTGCCCCAGACCCCGGGATTTTTTGAACCAGAGAAGGGGGGAGGTCCCGCTCTGTTTCAGATGAGAGGATCAGGACATGTATAATTTTGACGTTGAAAGACCCGGCACAATTGCCGACGCGGCTGCTGCGATGGGTGGTGACGAAGCGCAGGCACTGGGTGGGGGGCAGACACTGATCCCCACACTGAAACAGCGCCTGGCCAGCCCGACGACCCTGGTATCACTGTCCGGCGTGGCCGAGATGCAGGGGATCAGCAAAGACGGCGACACCCTACGCATCGGTGGGGCAACTACCCATGCAACGGTTGCTGCCGACGGCAGCTACCCCGGCTTGTCGGCGCTGGCCGCACAGATCGGGGATCCGGCAGTGCGCAATCGTGGGACCATCGGTGGCAGCCTTGCCAACAACGACCCGGCAGCCTGCTATCCGGCGGCAGCTTTGGCCTCGGGTGCCACCATCGTAACCAACACGCGCGAGATCGCGGCGGATGACTACTTCCAAGGCATGTTCGACACCGCCCTTGATGAAGGTGAGATCATCACCGCCGTCTCCTTCCCGATCCCGCAGGCCGCGAACTATCAGAAGTTTGTGCAACCTGCCTCGCGCTTTGCTCTGGTCGGTGTGTTTGTCGCCAAATACGCGGACGGCGTTCGTGTGGCTGTGACAGGTGCCTCGAACGAGGGCGTGTTCCGCTGGACCGAGGCCGAAGCCGCGCTGAGCGCCAACTTCTCCGCCTCCGCCCTCGATGGGTTGACCATACCAGCGGACAACATGATCACGGACCTGCACGGTTCGGCCACATACCGCGCGCATCTGGTCAAGGTGATGACCGGCCGCGCGGTGACCGCTGCCAGCTAAGCCGCACGCGGATCAAACCGAAAAGGGCGGGGATCATCCCTGCCCTTTTGCGTTTTATACTGTGGTCAGGTTCCCATCCGGATCGATCAATGTGATCCGATGCACGTCAGGCGCGGCTTGCACCCGTTTCACCGTTTCCAGATCGGCCAGCACCAATCCGGTCGACAGCGCATCAGCCATCGCGGCCGTGTCCGCCTCGACCGACACGGTCGACCAGCGCGGCATCTGGACCGGATGCACGATATGACCGCTGGGCCCGACCGGCGTCGCCATCGGGCTCGACGTGGCGACCGCCCGGTTTTCAATTGTCCGGTTGGCCAACATCCCATGCACAGGGTCTATCAGGCCAAGCCGCCAAGGTCCGCCCGCCCCCCGATGCTCACCAATATTGACCAGCGTCCGGTCAAAGCCCCGGGCGCGCAACAACTCCGAAACAAGGTCAGTGGCGAAACCCTGCGCAATGCCGTTGAAGGTCAGCGCCTGGCCATCTCCGAGTGTGATGCGGTTGCCCTGAACCGCTACCTGATGCCAGCCAATATGCGCGCGGGCTTCGGCAATATCTGTACCATCCACGATCGCACGCCAAAGCGGCTGCACAGTCGGGTCGAATAGACCGTCAGTGAGGCGATGCGCCCGGTCGGCAATCTGTACCAGCGCCACGAAATGCTCAGGCACCCGCCGCGTACCGCTTGCATTGAGCACTGCCAGGTCAGAGGTTGGATCATAAAGCGAAAACAGCCCCTCGACCTCGACAATCAGTGCGCGGGCATCGTCCAGCGCCTGCCCGGCAACATCCGCAGGGCCATGCAATTCAATCGACACCTCGGCTCCGAACGCACGCCCAATCCACGCGTGGCGCTGCGCCAGCGCAGGCGTCGCGGCAAAGCTCGCGGCAATGGCCAGAAACCGACGACGGCTCACAGTCATTCCGCGGCCACCCCCAGCTTGCGTCCCTTCGCGGCCAGGATCAGCGGCACGCATTGACGCGTATCATCGTGGATCGCCACGCAATCCAGACATTGAAAGCACTCCGAATACTGTATCTCGCCCGTTTTCTTGATCGCGCCATAGCTGCATTTGACCTTGCACAGCTGGCAGGGCGAGCCGCACTCGGCCCGCCGCGCGATCCAGTCGCGCCCACGCACCAGCCCGCCGATGGCCATGACGGCACCAAGGGGACAGAGATAGCGGCAGAACCCTTTGAACAACACCATGGAGAGCACCAGCAGCCCAACGGCATAGGCCACATAATACCACTCGCGGACAAAGAAGGTGGTGATGGCCGTCTTGAACGGTTCGACCTCGATGGCCTTGTCCAGCGCCACGGGCGCCGTGACCATCAGCGTCACCAACACCGCCAGTACCACGTATTTCAGGTTCTTCAACTGAGCGTCCCAGAAGGCATTCGGCTCAACCTGTGGCACGCGCAGCAAGCGGCCAAGATGATTGGCAAACTCCTGCAAGGCACCGAATGGGCAGAGCCAACCGCAGAACAGGCCCCTGCCCCACAAGACGAAACCAACGATAGTCACAGCCCAGACGACCAGCGAAAACGGATCATAGAGAAGGAAGGCAAAGCTTCCCCCGTCCAGTGCCGTGCGCGCCACGGCCAAAGGCGTTGCAATGGACAGCTGCCCCTGCCCCCACCAGCCGATGAACCCAACGACAAAGGCGAGGACCCCGAGCCGCAGCGGCGTGAACCATCGCGACCCCGCCAGCCGGTTCTGCCCGACGAGGAGCACAGCGACCAGGCCGACCAAAAACACGCCCAGGACAATCAAATCCACCGCCCGGTTCCGCAGCGCGTCCACCCATGGTGGCGCGGGCTTGATAACCTCCGGCCTTGCATAGAACCGTTCGGGCGTCACATGCGGCACGTCCAGCGTGATCGACCCGATTTCCGGCTGGAATGACCCGTGCTCGCGCAGCGCCTTGACCTTCAGCGTCCAGTCGCGCGCCGGATCAAAACCCAGCCGCCGATCCGTCCGCAGGATCAGCGCAGCACCGTCATAGACCGCATTGTGCAGCTCATTTGGCAGCGCATCGTTCAACTCGACATAAATATCGCTGTCGCGGAACGCGATGGGGAAGCCCGCCTGTTCCGCACTGATCAGATTGGGCGCGGTGTTGCGCACGAACTCATCCGTGACCAGCCCATGCCGTCCGGCTTCGATCACGAGCACCGGCTCATCCGTGTCGGCGATTTCCATGAAGCCCTGCAACTCGTCAAAGCTGCTCGGGCTTAGCACCGCCTCAGCAATCGACGGCGCCCCGATATCAACAAGCCACAGGTCCAGATAGATGCCGTTCGGGTCCGCCTTGGCCTCCGGGTCGTCATCTTCCCAAAGCGTGCCGTCAAACGCGACATCCATCTCGGCATTGGTCACAACCTTGCGTGTCACAATGCCCTGCGCCACCAGATCGTCCCAGGTCAGATCCTCGCGATACTCGGGGTCAGGATAGGCCGGCGGACCAGAGGAAATGCCCCCCATCTTCTCCCGCGCAACCTGCAAAGCGGCGGCCAGAATACTCTCATGCGCAATGCGCACCGATGCGGTGCCCTTGGTCACACCGTCCAGATAGACCAGCGCAGACCCTTCGCCGCCACCGCCATAGGGCGAGCCAACGACCAGCGTGTCCGAAATCGAATGCCCGCGATACTGTTTGAAAAAGTCGTAAAACAGCTTCTCCGGCAGACCCGAAACAAAGATCGGTTCGTTGTGCGAGATCAGTTGCACATCCAGGAACCGACCGTCCAGATCAAGGACCACAAGCATGTTGATCGCAGCACCTGAAAAGCCGGGAAGCGGTGCCATCGGCTCCGTCTCGAACACATAACCCGCTTCGGCGCCGCCCGAGTTCAAAAGCTGCCAGACCCCCTGATCGTTGATCTGTTCACCCAGCGACATAGGCGGCACGATATACGGCTCCAACACCTCGCGCGTCAGTGGTTCAGCCATCGCTGCGATCAGCGACATACTCCACAGTATGGCGCCCAGCAGACAAGCGGATATGCATCTGATCCCTGACATCCCACGCAGCCTATTCCGCTGCGCGATGCGACCCTATGCGACTAAGGTATGACCGTCGCTCAACACCACTTTGGCGACGATCACATTTGTGACAGGCTGACCCCATGCAAGACGCCCGGTTCGACATAACGGCCCTTGGCCTGTCCCTGCTCAGCCTCTTGGCCCTGTGGTGGGCGGCGGCGTGGCTGGGCAGTGACCCCACGGTCCTGCCCTCCCCGGCCGAGGTCTGGGGCATCTTCCTGCGCGAAGTCGCGGATGGCGAAATGCAGGTGCATTTCACCGCCACCTTGCTGCGCGTCACCGCGGCCTTCTCCCTCGCCATGGGGTTCGGGTGCCTCATCGGGCTGGTCATGGGCTTCAACGCAACGATCAACCGCTGGTTCTCGACTTGGCTGGTGGTACTTCTGAACGTGCCTGCACTCGTCGTCATCGTGCTCTGCTATCTCTGGATCGGCTTGAACGAAGTGGCTGCAATTACCGCCGTCGCCCTTAACAAGACAGCCATGGTCGCCGTTGCGATCCGCGAGGGGGTCCACGCCCTAGACCCCAAGTTGCGCGACGTGGCGCACGTGTTCCGCATGTCGCCCACAACCCGGTTGCGCCATGTGATCCTGCCGCAGCTCTGGCCCTACATTGCCACGTCAACCCGCAACGGGCTCGCCATCATATGGAAGATCGTTCTGGTGGTGGAATTCCTGGGCCGCAGCAACGGGATCGGCTTCCAGATCCATCTCTATTTCCAACTGTTCGAGACAGGGTACGTGCTGGCCTACGCCCTCAGCTTCGTGGCCTTCATGCTGCTTCTGGAATTCACGCTTCTGCGCGCGATGGAGACCCGCGCCACCCGCTGGCGTCAGCGCACCGCCTAGAACAACAGGTTACAGCCCAGCGTCCGGTTCATCGCATCTACCAACTCGTCCACCGTCTCGGCGCCCACGTACTCCCCACCCGTTTGCGTGGCCAGGCACTGGGCGACGCTGACGGAGCTCACATAATCCGTCTCGCCCTCGCTCAGCCAGCCGAAATGTTCACCGCGCACCTTGAAGCCGATCACATGAACAACCAGCCCCGTGCCAGACAGCTGCGCGGCCAGCGCACAAGTCTGTCCGCCACAGGTTTCCTTGCCGTCCGTGACCAACACAACCGTTCCCGGCTTCTCGGGTGCGCCAAGCGTTTTCGCGGCAAGGGCCACCGCCTCAGTCAAGGCCGTCCGCCCTTCCGGTTGCAGATTTTCAACTGCGGAAATCACAGCCTTCGCCGCATCCGCGCGCGGGCCAAAGCGCAACTCGATCCCCGAACACTCGCCCACACCCCCGGCCCCGCCGGGACCGTAGACAATCAACCCGATCCGCCGAAACGGCTCGACCTGCGGCATGACCGTGCGCATCGCGCGGCGGGCTTCGAAAATGCGCGGTTCATCAATCTGGTTGAACCCCATCTCGGCCATGGAGCCGGAACCGTCAAAGACGATCATCGCGTCGTCAGTGCAGTCGGCCCGCGCCGCCGTCGAAATCAAAAGTGATGCAATACCGACTGTCGCTAAAAACCTACGCATCACCAACCCCCTTACCGCCGAAACACAAATTCTGGCGCCGCAACGGCGTCCACCTCTTCATCCAGCAGCGCGTCCAGCGCCGCTCGTCCGGGCGACTTGCGGCACACCGGATCAGGGGCCGCCGCATCGCCCAAGACAGCCATCGCCTGACACCGACACCCGCCAAAGTCGATATCGCGCCGGTCACAGGACTGGCACAACGCAGGCATCCAGTCGGTGCCGCGATAGGCATTGAAGGCGTCACTGTTGTACCAGATGTCGGCCAGTGCCCGATCCGTGACCTTCTCGAACTGCAAATGGGGAATCGTCTCTGCCGCGTGGCATGGTAACACGGTGCCGTCCGGCGTGATGTTCAAACCGGTGGAGCCCCAGCCGTTCATACACGCCTTCGGGAAATCCGAATAGTAATCCGGCGGCACAAAGTCGATCACCAACCGCCCCTTCAGCGTCTCGATCGCCCTCGCCACGGTCCGTTTGGCCGTCTCCACCTGCTCCCGACTCGGCTGCAACGCCGCCCGGTTGATCAAGGCCCATCCCTGGAATTGCACGCACGCCACCTCAATCCGCCGGGCGCCCAGACGCAGGGCCATATCAATGGTCTGCGGCAGATCATCCAGGTTCTCGCGGTGCATCACCGCGTTCAAGGTCAAAGGAAAGCCGATGTCCGCGATGATCTCGGCCACATGCATTTTGCGGTCAAATCCGCCCTTGTAGCCGCCGATACGGTCGGCCATCGCCGACGTCACACCCTGCAAAGACAGTTGGACATGGTCCAGACCCGCATCATCCAGTTCACGCAGCCGCCGCTCGGTCAGCCCGATGCCCGAGGTGATCAAGTTGGTATAAAGCCCCGCCTCACGCGCCGCGATCACGAGATCCACCAGATCGCGCCGGGACGCAGGCTCGCCCCCCGACAGGTGCAATTGCAACACGCCCAGCTTCGCTGCCTGCCGGAACACATCCGCCCAAGCGCCCGTGTCAAGCTCAGTTTCTTTCGCAAGCAATTCAGTAGGGTTCGAACAATAGGGACAGGCCAGCGGACAGCGATGCGTCAGCTCGGCCAGCATCGCCATGGGGGATCAATGCGGACGGACATGCACCATCCCCCGATCCCGCAAGTCTTCGAGAAAGGCAGTCACATCCGGCGCGATCACATCCACGGGCGCGTCATAGACCTGTGCCAGATCGGCCGAAATTTCCGCCAGACTCGCGACCCCATCAAGCCGTCCCACAACAGCCTTGCCAACCTGATCCAGCACCAGAACCCGCTCGGGGCCAAGGATCACGTCAACCTTGCGCACCGCATCGAATTGGGTTCGCACGCCGCGCGGCAGATATGGAACGTCGTCCTGCGTCACGACGCCAATCCCTCGTCCGGTTGCCAGCCGCCGGGCGGAATGCGCCCCGGTTCGACATAGGCGGACCAAAGCGCATCAAGCTGCGCCCACAGCACCTCTGTCTTGAAGGTCAGCGCGCGCACGGCGGCATCCTGATCGGCCCTGGTCACCGCGTGCTCCATCACCCAGCCAAGGCCAAAGGCGACATCCTTCGGCGCCTCGCTCAAACGGTTCTGAAAGTAGGACAGCGTCTCGGAGTTGGCGAAGTCATAATGCTCCAATAGCCCGGCAATCCGGTTCTTGTGAATGGCCGGGGCGAAAAGTTCTGTCAGCGATGAGGCCACCGCCGGCAACAGCGGCTCGACCCGCACAAAACGCACATACGCATCCACGGCAAAACGGGTCGCGGGCAATATCCCAACCTCAGAGGCCACATAGTCCGGGTCCAGTCCCACGCCTTCGGCGAGCTTCAACCAGCGGGCAATCCCGCCCTCTCCGGGTGCCGATCCATCGTGATCTTCAATCCGCGACCGCCACGACCGACGCAGCGCCGGGTCATTGACCCGAGACATGAACGCCGCGTCCTTCATCGGAATGCGCGTCTGGTAATAGTAGCGATTGATGACCCACGCCCGCACCTGATCCGGCGTACAGTCACCCGAATGCAGCTTGTGATGAAACGGGTGCTTGTCATGGTATTGCGCCTCGCCTACGGCGCGCAGCCGCGCCTCAAACACCTCTTGGCTGTCCGGTACATCGGTCACAGCGTGATCTCCATCCCGTCAAAGGCGATGTCCCAACCGGTGTCATGCACCTCCGCCCGCTCAGGACTGTCCGGTTGCAAAATCGGATTGGTATTGTTGATATGTATGAAAACCTTGCGCCCTCTCAAGCCAGACAGCTGCGTCAGACTGCCAAGCTCTCCGTTCAACGGCACATGCCCCATGCGCGCGCCAGTTTTTTCGCCCGTGCCCGTGCGTTGCATGTCATCGTTGTTCCATACAGTTCCATCGAAAAGCAGCAGATCGACACCAGCCAACCGGTCGCGCAACCAATCCGGAATAGCGGCACAGCCGGGCACATAAGCAACGCGCGACACCCCATCCTCGAGCATCAGCCCAACTGTCTGCTCGCCAACTTCCTCAAGATTCAACGTACCGCCCTCCAGAAACAGCGCCACCTTGCCCGGAACGGCAAAGGGCGTGATCTTCAGACCTGGCAGCGGCTCAAATGGCACATCCAGCGCGATCTGATGCTGCGCCACCAACGCCGGATCAAGGACACCAAAGACGGAATTGGACCGCAGAATATCCAACCCGGCTGATGTCGCGTACACATCGAACGCCGTCTTCTCGCGCAGCGTCAGCAGGCCCGCTATATGGTCGATGTCGCCATTCGTCAGTACCACCGACGCAATAGGCGACCCGCGCAATTCGGGCGGGTGCATCTGCGGACACGCATCAACCTGCGCCCGAACGTCGGGCGAGGCATTGAGCACGACCCACGCCGCCCCATCCACCGACACCGCGACCGACGATTGTGTCATGCGCGGGATCACTCCAGCACGCGCGTCGGCGCAATTGCGGCAGCCACAATTCCATTGGGCAGCCCCCCACCGGCGGCTGCCCCAAGAACAATCAGTCTCATGTATTAAAAAGTGGCTTAGATCACGTCACGCTCGGCGCCACGGTCGTCGTCTTCACCGGGGCCATACATGTTGATCTCCATGCCGCACTTCACTTCGCGCGCCTTGGGTTTTGTCCATGCCATCTCAGATTCCTCCTCTTTCACAAAGGCTACGATAACGCCGCGCCTGCCGGGACCATATGCGACTTTAGCCCTAAACAGGGCTCACAGATCTTCACGTTCACTCCGACCAGGCGGCCATACGGCGGTCAATGGTCTTGCGCGACACCCCCAACCGGCGCGCCGCCTCGGCCCGGTTGCCGTCGCACAGGTCCACCATCCGCAGGATGTGGCGCTGCACGACCAGTTCCAAATTCTCGATGGCTTGCGCACCGATCACACTGCCCCCGCCGGAAAATTCCTCGGGAAACGCGCCGAGGATCACGGACCGCTCGATCAGGTTGCGCAACTCACGCACATTTCCCGGCCAGTCGTAACGGCGCAGCTTCAGCAGCGTTTCCTCATCCAACTCCAGCGACGGCATGGCAAGCGACGCCGAAAACTGCGCCATGAAATGCGCAGCCAACTCGACAATATCGTCCATCCGGTCCTTGAGCGGCGGCATGTCGATCTTGACGACGTGGATCCGGTGATACAGGTCCGCGCGGAAGCGGCCCGCCGCGACCGACGCCTCGATGTCGTCATTGGTGGCAAACAGGAAGCGGACATTCAGCGGGATCTCCCGCTCGGCGCCCACCGGGCGCACCTTCTTGTCTTCCAGCACGCGCAGCAGGGCCGCCTGCACCGTCTCTGGCATCTGCGCAATCTCGTCCAGCAACAGCGTGCCGCCATCGGCGAGCAGCAGAAGACCCGGCTTCAACCGGTCCTCCGCCTCGACCACGCCAAACAGCTCCTCGGCAAACCGGTCGGGTTGGATCGTCGCGCAGTTCACCGGAACAAAGGGCGCCTCGGCCCGGTCTGACAGGTCATGCAAGTGCCGCGCCGCCATCTCCTTGCCGGTGCCGCTGGCCCCGGTGAACAGAACCGGCGTGGGCAACGGCGCCAGCCGGGCCAGCATCGCGCGCACGTCTTCCATGGGCTCCGAATTGCCCAGCAGCTTGCCATGCCCCTGACCCGACGACAGCTCGCGGCGCAAAAGCGTATTGTCGCGTTGCAGATATTTTCGATCCAAAGTCCGCGCCACAGCACTCAGGATCTGGTTCGCCCGAAACGGCTTCAACACAAAGTCACTGACACCGCCCGCAGCGCGGCAATGGCCGTTTCCAAATCAGCATATGCCGTGATCAGGATCGCATCGGCAAAGAACCCCTTGCGCTTTTGTTCGGTCAGCCAATCCAGCCCCGTGCCCCCGGCATCAGGTTGTCGATGATCACCAGATCATACTGCGCCTCGTCCAGCGCCTTGGTCGCCTGCGCGGGCGAGCCCACGGAATCCACACGCTTGACCCGGCTTTCAAGCGTCTTGACCAGAAAATGGCGCATCCCCGGCTCGTCATCAATGACCAGCACCTTCGCGCCAGCCAGCGACTTGCCATATATGTCCGGGGTGGAACGGGGCGCGTTCATGGGGTCAATCCAGCCTTACCGCATCGCCCGAGCCCACGGCCCCGGCCGTCAAGCCAGCTCTTGCAGGGCGAAATACGCCCCCACCGAAATCACGATCATCGCGGCAAAGCCCATCATCATGGCCTTCATTCTCTACTCCTTACCTGTAGCCCCGCGCAGGTACGCGATCAGATCGGCGCGGTCCTGCGGTGCGGCAATCACCTGCATCGGCATTTTCGAGCCGGGGATGTAATGATCCGGCCCCTCGTCAAACAGCGCGTCGATTGTGGTGTCGTCCCACACTATGTCGGACCCATCGAGCGTTGGCGAGTAGCGATAGCCCGGCACGACACCCGCCTTACGCCCGAACACCCCGTGCAATGTCGGACCCGCTTTGCGCGACGGCCCATCCTCAAGACTGTGGCAGATCGAGCATTTGCGCATGAACTGCCGCTCCCCGTTGCTCATCGTCTCGGCATCGCGCAGGAAGCTGCGCGTGTCGCCACCCGCCGGATCATAGGTGTCCAGCAGCGCCACCGGCCAGGCATAGATCACGTCGTCGATCCCCCCGGCATGAATCACCGTCCCTTCGGTCGAGAACGCCAGCGCCCAGACCGGCCCCTGCCGCATCGCGCGAAAGTCCCGAGTGATGCGCCAGGTTTCTGTGTCCACCATCATGATGTGGCCCTCGCCATCGCCTATGGCAAGTTGCCCCGTCTCTGCATGGTACGTCATTGACAGAATGGGCCGCCGGTCGAGTGTGAAGTCATAAAGCGCCTCGCCCGTCTCGGCATCAATCACCCGCGTGCCGCCATCAACAGCTCCGTAAGCAAGCCATCCATCGCCCACAATCAGCCTGTTCACGCCAAAACCGTGACGCACCAGCGGCGCGGCACATCACCCGTGGTCATATCATACCGCAGGACATCACCCTTGGACGTTGCTGCATAAAGAAACGCACCATCGGCGGAATACGCCACCGCGTTCACACCCGCACCGGGATAGGGAAGCGTGACGGCCTCCCCTGCCCCAACGGGCCACAACACAATGTCACCGTCCCATGATCCGGCAGCGATCACTGTTCCATCCGGGGACGGAGCAAGTGACGTGACCTTGCCCTTGTGCTGGCCGATCTTGCGCGGGGTCTCGCCCCAGTGCCAGACGGCAAAGTCATCGCCACCGGTCACCAGCGTACCATCCAAACCTTCGGCAATGGCGGTCACAGCAGCATCATGCCCCTCGAGCCACTCAGGCATCGCGCCATGCCAAACCCCGACCGAATTGTCGAAACTGGCCGAGGCAAGCGTGCCGTCCTCGGTCACGACCAACCCCATGACGGGGCCACCGTGGCCTTTGTACGTGGTGAAGTCCTGCGCCCAGACCGGAAGGGCAAGGCACAGGAAAAGGCTACTCAGCAGGCGTCGCATTTTTGGGAGCCGCTTTGCCTTCCTTCTCCAGTTCCTCCAGCCACAACGAATGGTGCTGCCGGGCCCAGGCCTCGTCCACCTCGCCCGACCCATCGCGTCATAGGCACCTTCCATGCCGACCGACCCGATATAGATGTGGGCGATGATGATCGCCATCAGGACAAAGGCGACGATGGCATGCCAGGCTGCGGCGTACTGCATCTCTTCATGCGGGGCCATGGCCGTGGGCAGCGGGCCGTAGATCGGCAAGGCATCAATGCCCACGCTGCGCATCAGGTCGAATGTCTTCATGAACATCGGGAATTCGAAGGGGAAGAGCAGCGAGACACCCGACAGCGAGATCGAGCCGCCCAGCAGGATTACTGACCAGAAGATGATCTTCTGCCCGCCGTTGAACTTCTTGGCGGGCGGGTGCTTGGACCCGACAATGCCGCCAGCTTGGGCAAACCACTTGATATCGGTGCGATTGGGAATGTTGTGCCAGACCCACAAGAAGAACACGGCCACCAAGGCCACCATGAACGCCCAGGCCACGTTGTTGTGGATGTATTTCGACCCCATCAGCAGCGTGGCGTTGAACTCCTTCGAGATATAGGGCGCGATGAACGTCCGCCCGAACAGGGTCAAGAGGCCCGTGATGCCCAACAGGATGAAGGACCCCGCCAATAGCCAATGCGCTGCCCGTTCAAAGCTCTTGAAGCGGGTCACGGTGCGCCCGGTCTTTTCATAGTCCAGCTTCACCTTGCCCCGCAGGACAAAGAAGACGAGCAGCAGCGCAATGGTGCCCAAAAGCAGGTAGCCGCCATAGGTCGCCAACGGTCCCTTGCGGAACTCAAGCCAACCCATGCCGCCGTCCTGCACCAAAACGGTCGCAACGTCGCCCCCCGCTGACACGGTGATGTCAGCCGATCCATAGCGCAGCGCGCGCCACAGGTCCGGGTCCGACGCACCGCCCAACGTGCCCAATTGACCCGACAGGTCGCGGGCATTCGAGGCGGCATCGCCGGTCTTGGGCGCCACCTCCTCCCCGCGCTGACGGGCCAGGATGTCATCAAGCGTTTGCGCCCCGCCAGTGGCGGAACGGTCGATGGTGTCTTGCGCCTCTTGCGCGGCGGCATCCGGCGCTGCCAAGGGCATCAGCCCCAGGCAAAGCACCAAAACCAGAAATGCACGTAGCATGTCATGTCTCTCCATATGCCGCGCAAGCACGCGGCGTTAGCTGTCGATGCTGATCAACTCGATGGTGAAATTCAGCACTTCGTTGGGGCCAATGGCCTGACCGGCCCCTTGCGGGCCATAGGCAAGGTCGGAGGGTATCCAGACCTCCCACGTGGCGCCCGGTTTCATCAGTTGCAGGGCCTCTTGCCAGCCTTGGATAACCCCGTTGACAGGGAAACTGGCGGGCTCGCCACGCTCGATCGAGCTGTCAAAGACAGTCTCGTCCAGCAAACGACCCTCGTAATGCACGGTCACGGTGTCGGTTTCAGCCGGGGTTTCGCCCGTCCCTTCCTCGACCACCTCATATTGCAGTCCGCTGTCGGTGGTGGTGACACCGTCGCGGGCGCCGTTTTGCTCAAGAAACGCGGCGTTCTCGGTCAACTTGCCTTCGGACGCGCGGGCATTCAGCGCCTCGAACGCAGCGACAAGCGTCTCTTCGTCAAGACGCGGATCGACCCCGGCTTCGACATCGGCGATGCCCTGCACAAAGGCCTCGATATCGAAATCCAACTCGTCGTTCTGGGCCAGGTTTTCGCCGATCTGCAGACCAAGGCCGTAACTGACGCGCGCGTCGACCGACTCGAGCGCCGGGGTGTCCTGCGCGACAAGCGGTGCGGCAGACAAAAGCAGGGCGCTGACAGTCAGCGCAGAGGTAAGACGATGCATGGTGAACCTTTCAGGATAAGAAAACATCATGACGTCGTTGCTAGCGCCTGTGAGGGTCGAACCCAAATGAACAGAAGCGGAGCGCGCGAAACCTCGCTGCACGCCGATGGAAAAACGGGCGCGCATCCGCGCCCGCCTTGGTGGCTGTGAACGCCCGGACGACCTTGCCGCCGTCCGGGCCAGAGGGATCACCATGGCTGGCGATGCGCACTGGCGAGGTGACCCCTGTCGTTCAGCCGTCCTGGTTGCCGTAGGCAGAGCCCCAGCCCCATGCGCCCGAGCCGAAGCCACGGGCCACCACGCGCTCACGGTAGATGGCGGACACAACGTCGCCATCCCCGGCCAAAAGCGCCTTGGTCGAACACATCTCGGCGCAGATGGGCAGCTTGCCCTCGGCGATCCGGTTGCGCCCATACTTGGCGAACTCGGCGGTCGAATGCGTCTCTTCGGGGCCACCGGCGCAGAAGGTACACTTGTCCATCTTGCCGCGGCTGCCAAAGTTGCCGGCCTGCGGGAATTGCGGCGCGCCAAAGGGGCACGCGTAAAAGCAATATCCACACCCGATACAGAGGTCCTTGGAGTGCAGAACCACCCCTTCCTCGTTCTGGTAAAAACAGTCCACAGGGCAGACCGCCATACAAGGTGCATCGGAACAGTGCATGCAGGCCACGGAAATCGACCGTTCACCGGGATCACCATCATTGATGGTGACCACGCGACGGCGGTTGATGCCCCAGGGCACTTCATGCTCGTTCTTACAGGCCGTGACACAGGCGTTGCATTCAATGCAGCGCTCGGCGTCACACAGGAACTTGGCTCTCGCCTGTCCTCCTATTGACATGTCGTCTCCTCCTTACGCTGTCCAGATTTTGCAGAGAGTCGCTTTGGTCTCCTGCATCTGGGTTACTGAATCATAGCCATAGGTCTGGGCGGTGTTGGTGCTTTCACCCAGCACATAGGGGTCAGCCCCCTCCGGATACTTGCTGCGCAAATCCTCGCCCTGGTAATGACCACCAAAGTGGAAGGGCATGAAGGCCACGCCTGCACCCACCCGGTTGGTGACCATCGCCATCACCTTGACCTTGCCGCCTTCGGGCCCTTCGACCCAGACCTGCGCACCATCCCGCACACCAAGGTTGTTGGCGTCACGCGGGTTGATCTCGATGAACATGTCCTGCTGCAACTCGGCCAGCCAAGGGTTCGAACGGGTCTCGTCCCCGCCGCCCTCATACTCGACCAGACGGCCGGAGGTGAGGATGATCGGGTAGTCCTTCGAAAAGTTCTGTTTCTGGATCGACGCATACAAGGTCGGCAGCCGATAGGCGTGACGGTCCTCATATGTCGGGTAATCCGCAACAAGATCCCTGCGGTTGGTATAGAGCGGCTCGCGGTGGACGGGCACCGGATCGGGGAAGGTCCAGACGACCGCGCGGGCCTTGGCGTTCCCGAAGGGCGCACAGCCATGCGCAATCGCGACCCGCTGGATACCGCCCGACAGGTCAGTCTTCCAGTTCACGCTAGACACCCGGTCGTCGTAATCCGAGGGGAAGGGCGACATGCCCGCCTCGCCGACTTCCTTGAACCCTTCCAGTGACGCGGCGCGCGCAATGCCGCGACGCTCGTCTTCGGTCAGATCACCGTCCCAGCCCAGATCCTTGAGCATCTGATAGGTGAATTCAGGGTATCCATCCTGAATTTCCGACCCAACGCTATAAACCCCTTCGGCCAGCAGGTTGTCACCGTCCCGTTCCACACCGAAACGTGCGCGGAAGGTGAGACCACCCTCAGCCACAGGCTTCGACATATCGTACAGGTTCGGCGTACCCGGATGGTTCATCTCGGGCGTGCCCCAGCTGGGCCATGGCAGACCGTAGTAATCGCCATCTGCAGGACCACCGATGGCTTGCAGCGTCGTTCTGTCGAACGTGTGCTGGTTCTCCATATGGGTCTTGATCCGCTCCGGCGACTGACCGGTATAGCCCACCGTCCACATGCCGCGGTTGATCTCGCGCAGCGTGTCTTCGGGGTTGGGCGTCAGACCGTCTTCTTCCAGCTGGATGTTGCGGAACATCCGGTCGTGGTAGCCGAACTTCTTGGCGAACAACGCGATGATCTCGTGATCGGGCTTGGACTCGAACAGCGGATCAATGATCTGCTCACGCCACTGGATCGACCGGTTCGATGCGGTGACCGATCCGCGCGCTTCGAACTGGGTCGAGGCGGGCAGCAGGTACACCCCGTCGGTGCGGTCATGCAGCACGGCAGAGACGGTCGGGAAGGGGTCGATGACGACCAGCATATCCAGCTGCTCCATCGCCTTCTTCATCTCGACCATACGGGTCTGCGAGTTGGGCGCGTGGCCCCACAGCACCATGGCACGGACCTTGTTTGGCTGATCCGTATTCTCCGGATCCTCCAACACGCCGTCGATCCAGCGCGACACAGGGATGCCGCTCAGGTTCTGCAACGCCTTTTCCTTGCCGTCTGCACCGGTGGTGGTGGCGAACTGACCGGCCAGCCATTCGGGATCTTCACCCCAGACACGCGACCAGTGGCCCCAGGCCCCCGCCGACAGACCGTAGTAACCGGGCAGTGTGTGGGACAGAACGCCAAGGTCCGTCGCACCCTGCACGTTGTCGTGGCCACGGAAGATGTTGGTGCCGCCACCGCTGGTGCCCATGTTGCCAAGGGCCAGCTGCAGGATGCAGTAGGCGCGTGTGTTGTTGTTGCCGTTGGTGTGCTGCGTCCCACCCATGCACCAGATCACGGTGCCGGGGCGGTTGTTGGCCAGCGTCCGGGCCACGCGCTTGAGCTGCGAACCGGGCGCACCGGTGACACGCTCGACTTCCTCGGGCGTCCACTTGGCCACTTCTTCCTTGATCTGGTCCATGCCCCAGACGCGGGTGCGGATGAACTCCTTGTCCTCCCACCCGTTCTCGAAGATGTGGTAGAGGATCCCCCAGACCAGCGCCACGTCCGAACCGGGACGGAAGCGCACATATTCGTCCGCGTGGGCGGCCGTGCGGGTAAAGCGCGGGTCACACACGATGACGGGGGCGTTGTTCTGCTCCTTGGCGCGCAGCAGGTGCAGCAGGGACACAGGGTGTGCCTCGGCCGGGTTGCCGCCAATGATGAAGATCGCCTTGGAGTTATGGATGTCGTTGTAGCTGTTGGTCATGGCGCCGTAGCCCCATGTGTTCGCAACACCCGCAACGGTGGTCGAGTGACAGATACGGGCCTGGTGATCCACGTTGTTCGTGCCCCAGTAGGCCGCGAACTTGCGGAACAGGTAGGCCTGTTCGTTGTTGTGCTTGGCCGATCCCAGCCAGTAGACACTGTCCGGGCCACTTTCTTCCCGGATGTTCATCATGCCGCCGCCGATCTCGTCGATGGCCTGCTCCCACGAGATACGGACCCATTCGCCGTTCTCTTTCTTCATGGGATACTTGAGGCGGCGTTCACCATGGGCGTGCTCGCGCACCGCGGCACCCTTGGCGCAGTGGGCGCCCAGGTTGAAGGGGCTGTCCCAGCCGGGCTCCTGCCCCGTCCAGACGCCGTCCTGCACCTCGGCCACGACCGTACAGCCGACCGAGCAGTGCGTGCACACCGATTTCTTCAATTCCACCTTGCCCGCTGCCGCCGTGGCAGCGTTGGCCTGGGTGACGGTTCCGCCCGTGGCGGCAATGGCCGACAGGCCCCCGATCACCAGTCCCGATCCGCGCAGAAACGCGCGCCGGTCTACCGAAGCGTTGGCTGCTTCAGTCAGGATACTTGTCCGCTGGGGGCGTCTCGCAACCCCGTTGGTCTTTTTCCTAAGCATATCGCTCTCCCTTGCTTGCACCCCCTTGCCGGGGCCACTCGCTTGGTTTCTTCTTTCGGGTCTCAGCAGTCGGGCGTCACGCAACCAGTCGCTGATCTCCTGCCTCGTCCGGGCTTATTCCCGGGCGCGGCCCTCCCTTTCCCGCTTGTCTAGAAACGGGCGCTGTCAAAATACGCGCGGGTGTGCGCGGTATCCTGCATCGTCTCTTTGCTCAGATCGGGCTCTGCCGCCTCGGCCTGCTGGGCACCGGTCGCAACCGCCACCGCCGCAATGGGCGCCGTGGTTCCGGCCAGTTTTAGAAAGTCACGGCGCGATGCCCCGTCGTCTTTCTTGCTCATCGAAAGGTCTCCTCTCGCTGTTTCGGGCAGGTCTCCCCACCCCTTCTGACGCCTCAGTCGGCGCCGCTCATCCGGAAGGCTTCCGCCTCCACGGCCATGAAAATCTTCCCCACCGTTCCGACGGGCGTGTAGAAGACGGACGTCTTCGCCTCTTCCAGATCGGTAAAGAAGTGGCCCGCCCACGGGCCGATATGCTTGTTGAAGAACTGCTTTTGCGCGGTGATGTCCGCAGGCGTGCCAAAGCGGCCCACGATCATGGCCGCCATCATCTCCATCAGGCTGGCAACGCTGTCTTCGGGTTCGAACACGGTGTCCGACCGCTGCATACCCTTGGCCAGCATGTCCTGCCGCAGCAGCGCCAGCGGCTTTTCATTCAGGAATCCGGTCAGATAATAGCTGGCAAAGGGCAGCAACTCGCCCCGGCCCAGACCAATGAACAGCTTGTTGAACTCGGATTGCGCCGCCTTGGGCTTCGTGACCTTGGCCAGCTTGGATAGGGTACCAATGGCCTGCCCCAGTTCCGTCTCATCGCCGGACAGGCTGGCCGTCTGCGCCAGCAGCATCTCGTCCGGCGGTCCGGCGAGCAGCGCGCCGAGGAAGTTGTAAAGATCGGCACGGGCACGATCCATGTCTGCAATCTGGATATCTTCTGCGGCTGTCATCTTCGGGTCTTCCATTATGCTGTATCAAACGCGAACCGCATCCGGCGCTGCGGCATGGCGGGCGGCTCGGGGTCAGGCTCTGGCAACGGTACGGGTTCGGCGGCCGCGATCAGCGGCGCCTCTTCTTCGATCTCTTCGACGGGGGCCTCTTCGGTATCCTCGTCGTCCTCGTCATCCTCGAGGAACGCGGTGACCATGCCCTTGCCGACCTGATACGCGGTCTGCATGTTCTCGATGATCATGGCGGCGTCGGTATAGTCTTCGCCGTAATCCACCAGACCATCCACATTGGCGAGCACCGGGTTCAACCGCCACAAGCGGCGCAACGCGCGGGTCTTGAGGCGTTGGGGCAGTTCCGCCTTCAGAAACGCCTGCACCGCATCGGGGCTGTCCAGCGTCTCGGGTTGGGGCAGGTTCAGCTCCGCCAGGATTTCTTCATCCGGGCGGTCGTCCAGCTTGGCCGCCTCGGCTTCGACCGCGCGCGCCTCCAGCGCCTGCGCTTCGGCCTCTACCCCGGCGCGGCGCCGGGACCAGAAATCGCGTGTCGCGCTCAATGCACCCGCCTCCGCTGCCGCGCGGGCGAGGCATAGATGTCCGCCGCCGTCGCGATACGCGGGTCGCCGATCCCGTCCTGCGTCAGGTCCGTCCGCTTCTTGTCGCGCTTGCGCTTCACGAACACCTCGTCCTCGTGGAAGTCGGTGACAAAGGCCTGCACCCAGGCCATCAGCCCCGCGGGCATCGCCACCTTCTCGACAATCTCTTCTCCACTGTCGGTGTAATCCTGCGCCTCATAGGGCGACGCGGTGACCAGCAGCACATCGAGCGGCTGTTCGCTGTCACCCTCGCGCATCACCACGTAGATGCTGGGCACTTCCGCCGACAGGCCGTGCAGATACGCCTCCGTCTCAGCCCCGTGCAGGTCCAGCGGCAAGGTCGCGGCGTGGTATTCGACCGCCTCGCCCTCGCGCCGCAACTCCTGCCAATCAGCAGGGCCAGCGCCGGGCAGAACGGCGACCGCTTTCCAGGAATAGGAGGCCCAACGCGTCACGCCCGGAAGGCGCCGCAAAACGACGCCCAAAGGCATGGACTGGTACTTGTCAGGGTTTCGGATCAACCTATTTCCTCCATGCAGTTAACAAACTGCCTAATTTCTGATCCGAGAAGCGTCTTATGTGAGGTTTCACGGTGTTTGCGGAAGCAAAGGCAATTTGGCCACCCTGTCCCACTGATCGGCAGCACAATGGACGAATTGTCCATCATGAGCGTTTCAGTCGGGAATACCGCCGTATACCGAATCACGAATCACCGGGGTCGATTTGGGGCGATCTGGAGGCGCGCCGTCACAATAAATCGGTTTGTGAACGCCAGCGAATCGCGGCTACGCTACGCCAAACATCAAGCCTGACGACGGGATTTCCAGCCGTCGCAGCAAGGGGATAAAGCGTGGCCAAGTCACTGATAACATGCGATTGTCTGGGCACCCAGACCATCGACGCCGAAGGGTTGTCGCAGGCCACCGGCCTCGACGTCCGGCCCCCTGTTCCGCGCTCTGCACCACCCAGTTGGACCGCGCCCAAGCCGCCCTTGAAGGGGGCGATGCAGTTTTTTGCTGCACGCAGGAGGCACGGGTGTTCGAGGAATTGGCAGAGGGTCTGGACCTGCCCGCACCCCCCACCCTCGACCTGCGCGACCGGGCAGGGTGGAGCGACGACAGCGTCCCAAAACTGCCCAAAATGTCCGCATTGATCGCCGACGCCATGCTGCCAGGTGAGCCGGAAAAGACGCTGGATGTGGTCAGCGAAGGTTTGTGCCTCATCCTCGGGCCCGCCGAAGTCGCTCTGGACGCTGCCGCGCAACTGAAGGACCACCTGGGCGTCACCGTGCTGCTGGCCGATGCCAATGACGTGCCGGACACCCGCGATTTCGACGTCGTGGTGGGCACGTTGCGCCGCGCCGCGGGGGCCTTTGCCAATTTCGAAGTGGTCATCGACGCCCTGCAACAGATCGAACCGGGCGGGCGCGGGGCCTTCACCCTCACCGACCCGCAGGACGGGGCCAAATCGCACTGCGACATCCTGCTGGACCTGCGCGGCGACACGCCCCTGTTCCCGGCCCATGAAAAGCGCGACGGCTACCTGCGCGCCGACCCGACCCATGCGCCGGGTGTCGCGGCGGCCATCCTCGCCGCGTCTCACCTCACCGGCACGTTTGAAAAGACGCTTTACGTCAAAACCACCCCCCTGCTCTGCGCCCATTCCCGCGCCGAACAGACCGGGTGCACCAACTGCCTCGACCTCTGCCCCACCGGTGCGATCACATCCGCAGGCGAACACGTCGCCATCGACCCGATGATCTGCGCAGGCTGCGGGGCGTGTTCGGCCGCCTGCCCATCGGGTGCGATCACCTATGACGCGCCGCCGGTCGACCTGACAATGCGGCGGGTGCAAACGATGGCCAAGGCCTTCCTCGACGCAGGCGGCACCGCGCCGCGCCTGCTTGTGCACGACGCGCACGGCGCTGAAATGATCCGCCTCTCCGCCCGCCACGGCCGCGGGTTGCCCGCCGACGTGATCCCGCTCGAGATGTCGGCCATCGGCGCGTTCGGCCATGCCGAAGCCATCGCAGCCCTCGCCGCAGGGTTCGCGAGCGTCACGCTCTTGCCCGGACCCAAGGCAGACGTGCCAGCGTTAGAGACACAAATCGCGCTCACCACCGCCATCGCAGGCGCGGGCAAAACAACCCTGCTCGACACGCCCGACCCGGACGCCATGAGCGACGCGCTCTACGGGGCCACGGCCCCTGCCCCCGTCGCAACCCCCGTCCGCCCCATGGGCACGCGGCGGCAGATCACGCGGCAAGCGGCCAAGGCTCTGCACCCCGACACCGACAGCATCGCGCTGCCCGACGGCGCGCCTTACGGTGCAGTGCTGGTCGACACCGGTGCCTGCACGCTGTGCCTGTCCTGCGTGTCGCTCTGCCCGTCGGGCGCTTTGGGTGACAACTCCGACAAACCGCAGCTGCGGTTTCAAGAGGACGCCTGCCTGCAATGCGGTCTCTGCGCCAATATCTGCCCCGAAGACGCGATCACCTATGAACCGCGCCTGAACCTGACCGACGCGGCGCTGACGCAAACGATTCTGAACGAGGAAGAGCCCTTCCCCTGCATCGAATGCGGCGCTCTTTTCGGCTCTAAATCCGCCATCGACCGGATCACCGACAAGCTGAAAGACCACGCCATGTTCTCGGGCGACAAGCTGCGGATGATCCAGATGTGCGACAATTGCCGGGTGCAGGCGCAGTTCCATTCGACCGATAACCCGTTCCAGGGCGGCGAACGCCCGCGCGTACGCACCACCGACGACTACCTGTCAAAGCGGCGCGATCACTGATGGTTCAGCGGTTCGCCCAGATCGGCGGGGTCCAGCACGGCCACGTAAGCCAGGATCGCCTCAAGGTCATCAAGCGTCAGCTCGATGGGCGCGATAGGCGACGGGCGGTCGATGGGAAACGGGTCGGTCACGCCCTCAAGCTGGGTGAACGCAGCGTGGGGTTTCAGCACGTAGAAGCCCGCAAAGCGCGCCTGCCAATCCTCAAACCCCCGCATGACATAAAAGCTGGGGGTCGAGCCGATGCCAAAGCCGCCCCTGCCCCGCTCGGTCACGTGACAACGCCCGCACTTCGCCCAAGACGCCTCTTGCCCCGCGATGGCATCACCGGTCATCTCGACCTTGGCAACGACGCGTTCCTGCACCTGCGGCTCGGTAAACAACGTCTCGCCACCCGGCGCAAAACCCTGCACCGTACGGCGGCCCACATCGGACGTCAGCCAGTTGGCAAAGCGCTGCGCGCCCTTGGCGTCATTGCGCAGATCCATGTGCCATGTCTCGCCCAAGCCCGAAAACAGCGCACGGCCATCCGGGCCCAGCACCAGGTCAGCCTCGTCGGGATCATCGGCAATTTCGACCCTAACCTGGGTCTTCAGGGAAAACCGCGGCGCGATATGCTTGATCAGCCCGCTTTCGACCAGGGCGGGCGGGGCGTAGAACACAACCCGTTTGTCATCGGCCATTGCCAAACCGGGCAACAAGGCCAAGATCAGTACCAACATGCGCATTGGGTCAGCCTACGGTCCGCCCCGGCGCTGCGTCAACAATAGGGAGGGGGAAGCCCCATGAGCGACGAATTCAACATGTCCATGCGCAAGTTCCTGAAACAGGTGGGTGTGACATCCCAGCAAGCCATCGAGGAAGCGATGCGCGAGGCCGAAACCGGCGGCAAGACCTATGCGGTCAAGGCCGTCGTCACCATCGAAGAGCTGGGCATGACGCATGAAGTGTCAGGCGAGATCACCGGACAGGACTGACACGTGACGACAAGCAGGGATGAGGTGCTGGAGGTCCTGAAAAGGATCGAGGCACCGGGCGGCGATATCGTATCGACCGGCGTGATGCGCGCATTGAACGTGGACGGCAGCACCGTGCGCTTCGTGATGGAGATCAACCCGGCCCAGGCCGCCGCCTATGAAGGTGTGAAGGCGCAGGCCGAGGCGGAGTTGGGTGCGCTGAACGGGATCGAGAGCGTGGCGATTGTGCTGACCGGGCACACGGATAAGGCGCCACCGCCCGACCTGAAACCACAGCGCCCGGCGGATCCCAAGGGGCCGCAGAAGGTGCCGGGCATCGACCGCATTCTGGCGGTCGCATCCGGCAAGGGCGGCGTGGGCAAGTCGACCGTGTCCGCCAACCTTGCCTGCGCGCTGGCGCAACAAGGACGGCGGGTGGGTCTGCTGGATGCAGATGTTTACGGGCCGTCGCAGCCCCGGATGCTGGGCGTGTCCGGTCGCCCTGCCTCTCCCGATGGCAAGACGATCCTGCCGATGCGCAATCATGGTGTTACGATGATGTCCATCGGCCTGATGATGAACGACGATCAGGCGGTTGTCTGGCGCGGTCCCATGCTGATGGGGGCACTGCAACAGATGATGACGCAGGTGCAGTGGGGCGCGCTGGACGTGCTGATCGTGGACCTGCCCCCGGGCACCGGTGACGTGCAGATGACGCTGGCGCAGAAATTCGCGGTGGATGGCGCCGTAATCGTCTCTACACCGCAGGATGTGGCTCTTCTCGATGCGCGCAAAGGGGTGGATATGTTCCAGCAATTGCATGTGCCCATCGTCGGCATGATCGAGAATATGAGCACCCATATCTGTTCCAATTGCGGGCACGAGGAACACGTGTTCGGCCATGGCGGGGTCAAGGCAGAGGCCGTGAAGCTGGGCGTGCCCCTGCTGGCCGAAGTGCCGCTTGATCTGCAGATCAGGATGGCCGCAGATGGCGGCGCACCCATCACCGTCAGCCAACCCGACAGCCCGCAGGCCAAGGCATTTCAGGATGTCGCCGCCGGTCTGGTGAGCGAGGGCGTCGCGTGAGCGAGACAGCGGTCACATTCCCCCCGCTCATGTGGGGCGAGGAAGCGCCCGACAGCGCGTTCGATCACGCTGTGATGCGCGCGACGCTGGGATGTGACGCGGGCCTGATCGCTTACAAATTGGGTGCGTCAGAAATGGAGGCGGCGCTTGTCTTCGCCCCCGAAGTGCCGCTGTCCCAGGCCATGACCATGCTGCCGCTCTGCGGTGTGGGCTTTCAAAACGCGCTTGGCGCGCTGGCCCCGCCCGAAGTGGCGGTGCATCTGGACTGGTCGGGCGGCATCCGTGTCAACGGCGCGCGCTGCGGCGGGTTTCGGGCGATGGCGTCGGGCACGGATGCGACCGCTGTGCCCGACTGGCTGGTGATCGGGTTCACCCTGCCCCTGATCCCCGCGTCCGAGGACATGGGCCTGACCCCGGACGAGACGGCGCTTTTTGCCGAAGGCTGCGCGGACGTGGACCCCCCGACCCTGCTCGAAGCCTGGTCGCGGCATACGCTGAATTGGCTGAACCGCTGGGAGGATGAAGGCAGCGCGCCTTTGCACGCCGAATGGCGCGGTATCGCGCATGGGATCGGGGAAAAGACGGAAAACCAGTCTCTAACCGGGACGTATCTGGGTGTGGACGAGGCCTTCGGAATGCTGTTGCGGGACGAGAAAACAACGCATCTGATCCCGCTGACACGAGTGCTGGAGGCACAGACATGAAACTTGCACGCGCGATCCACTTTGACGAAAGCGACATGAACGTCTTCGCCTCCCCTGCCCGCACCGGCGAATGGTGCATCTCGGGCGGGTTCGAGTTTTCGAACTGGGGTGAAGGCGATTTGACCGGCAAGGCGCGGCAGGCCTTTGCCAATGGATGGTTCGGCTTGGAAACGGGCGGTCGCGTCACATTCGTTGCGGTCACGCAGTTGGAAGAGGCCGAGTTGGAGACACTGACCGACTTGCTGGCACAGCACTTCGTGACTTACTACGGCGCCCCGTCCGCAGACGCTGCGCGACCCGTGGCGATGGAGGAATTGGCACAGATGATCGAACTGTGCGAGGACCATGACCCCAATACGCTTCTGACGGTCGCGCGGGAGTTGACCGCGTCCGGGGTGCGCGAGGCCTATCGCACGATACAGCCGCAGGACGCGGGTCTGGATCAGTTTGCGATCCATGGGGATACCGGCCACGAGCACTGAATTCAGTTTCGAATTGGCTGCGCCAATCCGACCAAAGCGAGGGGTTCCACCCCTCGCGCTCCCCGCCGTATTTGAAAAGAGAAGAAGGGCCCTGTCAGGGTCTAGTTCGCATTGAAAACGAAAAGCGTTTCGCCGTCGATTGTGTACCCGTCGATGAGCGTTTGCGCACGATCCGAGGTCAGCCAGGTTTCGAGCCTTGCGGTCAGGTCCGTTTTGATATGCGGATGCCGCGCCGGATTGACTGGCAGGTATGCGTATTGGTTGAACAGCACCGGATCACCGGCAAAAAGCAGCGCCAACTCACCCTTGTTGCCGAAATTCAGCCAGCTGGCACGATCAGACAGGATATAGGCGTTGAGACCTGATGCCGTATTCAACGCCGCACCCATGCCGGCACCCACGGCGCCGGTACCAGTCCCCGAACATGTCTACGGCGAGGTCCGCGTCGGTCCAGAGACGCAGCTCTTTCTTGTGCGTGCCGCTGTCGTCGCCGCGACTGACGAATGCCGCGTTGGACGCTGCAATTCTTTGCAGTGCTTCTGTGACTGTTTCGACGTCAGCAATACCAGCCGGGTCGTCAGAGGGTCCGACCACGACAAAATCGTTGTACATGATCTCGCGCCTGTGGGTGCCATAGCCATCGGTGACGAATGCCTCCTCTGCCGCGCGCGAATGTACCAGAATCGCGTCAACGTCCCCCGCCTCCCCAAGCCGGAGCGCCTGTCCTGTGCCAACCACGAGCAACTGCACATCAAGGTCGAGGTCCTTGGCGATCTCGGGCAGGAGCACATCGGCCAGCCCGGAATTGTGGAACGACGTCGTGACGGCCATGCGCATCTGGTCGGCGGCTTGCGCCATACCGGCGGTGATCAGCGCCAAAACAACCGATAACAGTCTCTGTTTCATTCCACGATGTCTCCTTGCAGAAAGGCCCTGGCCTCGGGCGTTTGGGGGGCATTGAAAAATGTGTCTGCCGGTCCGGTTTCGTGCACCTTGCCGCCCAGCATGAACACTATCCGGTCCGCGATCCGTCGTGCTTGACCCATGTCATGGGTTGATAGGATCAACCGTGTTCCGTCGGCCTTGGCCTGCAGCAGAATCGCCTCAATCTCGCGCATGGCGCGGCCATCAAGCGAGGCCGTCGGCTCGTCCAGAAAGACGAGAGCGGGGTTGGTGATCAATGCCCGCGCGATGGCCAACTTTTGTTGCTCGCCACCTGACAAGACCAGGGCGCGTCGGGTCATGTGCGGCTCTAACCCGACTTTTCTGGCCCAGGTTCGGGCCGCATCGCGCGCCTTTCGACGTGTGACGCCCGCAATTGGAGCGGATAGGCCAGATTCTCCTCGACCGTGCGTCGCAGGACGACGGGCTGCTGAAACACAAAAGCCTGGTGATGCCGGGCCGTGTCCATGTCGCAGGCCCAGGCCACGCTGCCACCTGTTAATCGCGCGGTGCCGTGCATGAGGCGCAACAGCGTTGTCTTTCCCGAACCGTTGGGGCCCATGACAACACACAGCCCCTGCCCGTCCAGCGACAGATCTATCGGCCCCACAAGGCGCTTGCCGCGGCGCGATGTCTCTGCCCCTGTGAGCCTCAGTGGGAAAAGTTCGGTCACCACCTGCTGTCCCTCTCCGTCTGGCCGATCCAGTGGATCACGAGGTTCACGCCAAGGGCCAGCGCGATGAGGATAAAGCCGAGGGCGAGCGCCAGCGCGAACTCTCCCTTGCCTGTTTCCAACGCGATGGCGGTGGTCAGAACGCGTGTCGCGTTGTCGATATTGCCACCGACGATCATGATGGCGCCGACCTCTCCGATCCCGCGGCCAAAACCGGCGAGGGCGGCAGTCAATAATGCGCGGCGCGCGTCCCACAGAAGCGTGCGCATTTTCTGCATTTGCGTCACGTTCAGCGAGATCAGAAGGTCGTGATATTCGGCCCAAAGCTCCCGCAACGACTGGTGCGCGATAGATGCGATGAGCGGAACGATAATGATCACTTGCGCGATGATCATTGCGGTGGGTGTGAAGAGCAGGCCGAGCGCGCCGAAAGGGCCGGAGCGTGACAGGAGGATGTACACGATCAGGCCCACGACCACCGGCGGCAGACCCATCAGCGCGTTAAGCACGGCAATGGTTGCACGTCGCCAGCGGAAGCGGCGTACGGCAAGCAACGCCGCAAGCGGCAAGGCGATCAGGCAGGCGATGATCAACGCAGTGAGAGTGACCCGCAACGAGCGCAGTGCAATGTCCGCCAGTTCGGCATCGAACGTGACGACCAGCCAGAATGCGTGGCGCAGACCCTCCCACAGATCGACTATGGCCGATCCTCCCATTGCTTGTTTTTCCTGAAATTGAACGGTTTTTCGGGGGGATACCAGCCCTGTTCTGCTGATACGCCAGCCTTGTCTCTGGCGGTTCGGGGACCCGTCTGGTGGTCGGTCAAAATGTCCGTTGGCAAGAAAATTGCCCGTGGGCAATTCCAAACTATGACACTGGAAATTGCCCACGGGCAATTTTTCGCATCAGTCGCCAAATTCGGCTTTCAGATACGCATCGAAGGCGCCCTTAAGTTGTGATTTGGTCATGTCCGCCTCGAACTCGATCCGCACTTTGCGGCCCTTTTTAACCACCGCAAATGCCCTTGTCATGGGTGCTGCGACGATAGGTTTTGCCCTCAACCTCCGGCTTGGGCTGCACCGGCTTTCCGGCCCGCGTCAGCCGCCGCATCACCGTCGCCGCATCTACGAAAGACCCACGGCCAGCGCGGGCGCGGTCCTGCTCGCGTCCAATGGCGCCCGCTTCTTCCAGCACGGCGCGTGACGTGTCGGGCTGAGCCAACAGCGGCTTCAACTCGCGGGCATTGCGCTCGCGGATCTCACGGATGTTTGGGAACGCTTCGACAATGGCCTGCGGCAGCTTTGCCAGTTGCAGGTAACGCGACAGCCACGGCTGGCTGACCTCCAACCGTTCGGCCATCGCCTTTTGCTTGCCGCCGTAATAGCGGGCGACCGCATCGGCATAGTCTAGCGCGCGTTCGTAGTCAGAGATATCCTCGCGGTCGCGGTTCTCGATATCGGCCAGCCGGAACGCTTCCTCATCCGACATCTGGCGCGCTTCGATCAGGTATTTGAACTGGGTGTAGTTGTTGGCGCGCAGCCACGAGACGGCGAAATGACGGCGCGCCCCGCAGATCACTTCGAAGTCGTAATCCTCGTCATCCACGGGTCGGACTATGGCCGGGAATTCCTGCTGCCCTTGCGACCGGATCCCGTCGATCAGATCGCGGCAATTGTCTTCGGTCAAAAGCGCATAGTCGCGATTGTGCCGATCCCACATCCGGCAGCGCGCGGGGTCAACCCCAGCGCAGGGTCTTTTCCTCGACCTCACCAGCCAGCCGGTCGCTGATCGCGGTGGTGCGTTTCAGAAAGCGGGCGCCGGCGCGGTCAGAGGCGTCCGGCACAGCCTCAAAATCGTTCAGAACGTCGTCAAAAATCGCGTCATGCTTGCGGCTCATAGCAGTCCCTCCTTGCGCAATTGCGCGTGATGGCTTGGCCAGGTCTTGCGGATCAGCACCTCGATCTCGCGACACACGGCATCCAGATAGGCGCGGCAGCGTTTGTGCGTCTCGGTCCGCGTCGCGGGGCCGGTCAGCTCGTAGACGGTGGACAGGTTCGCCGCGGCATTGTCGATTCGGCGCTGTCCTTGAGCACCGATTGCAACATGTCGAGGGGGAAGACCGCGTCCATCATCCGTTTGATCGCCATATGCGCAGATTTACTGTCGTTCATCTTGGTGGCGAGGATCTTAACGAAAGCATAATCGCGCGCGCCCCCGTGTTGCGCGAGCTCATTCAGTGTGGCGCCAAGCATTTTGAGAAAATGCGCGGTCGAACCAAAGTCGATATTGTTGGGTGGTGCAGGGATCACCAGCGCATCCGCCGCGCGCAGCACCGACAGCGACAGCATCCCCAGCGCCG